>NZ_KE124774.1:0-30000 GCF_000188155.2 Methylocystis sp. ATCC 49242 | reverse complement strand
CCACCACCTCCAGGTCCGGCGACAAGGAGGTGGTGCGCACAAAGGCGTTCACCCATGTGGCGGCGACGCTGACTCTCGCGCCGACGAGCTTCGCCAATGAGGTGCCGGCCTTCAACCCGCTCAAGCTCATCACCGACGCCCGCGCTCCCGACAGCAATGGAGACTCGGACGTGGCGCTCGACGAGGCGGAGGTCTCCTTCGTCACCCATGATCTCGGCGCCGTGGGCGTCGAGACTCAAAGCGCCCAGCTGTCGCTCGAGGAATGTCAGGCGCAGGTCATCGAGCAGGTCAAATCCTCGATCGCGGCCGGACCAAAGGCGACGCTGCCCTTGCCCGGACAGGCGCTGCTGTCGCGCACCAGCCGCGCGTCGATCGATCCCATGGCGCTCGCCTACGCGACGCCGGGCAGCTCGCCGCTCACGGCGCCTTTCTCGTCCATCGAGGTGCGCATGGTGCCGGAGAATGTGACGGTCGCGCCGCGCGACACGCCGCAGCCGACGCAAATGGAAGAAAAGCTCGCGGTCGTGCGCCACGGCGAGAACCTGACGGACATCCTCGCCGCCAATGGCGTTCCGCGGGCGCGCATCGACGCCGTCGCCGCCGCCTACCGCGGCAAGCGCGGCGATCCGGTGCGCGAGGGCCAGCGGGTGAAACTGCTGTTCGCGGATTTCGACGGATCGGGCAAGAACATGCAGCTTGCGCGCATGTCGGTCTACAACGACGACGTCGTCGAATCGATCGTCGCCGCGACGGACAAGGGCACTTTCGTGCAGACGCCGACCGCGCCCGCTCCGATCGCGCGCAAGGCGCCCAAGCGCTACATACCCGCCCTCGAGGACCTCGGCGACGAGGAAGACGATTCCGGGGCCATGCGCCTCTACGATTCGCTCTATGAAACGGCGCTCAAGCAGCAGGTGCCCCGCCCGATCATCAATGAGATGGTGCGGGTCTTCGCCAACGACGTCGATCTGCAACGCGGCGTTTCCGGCGGCGATACGCTGGACCTCTTCTACGACGAACCAGACGACGGCTCGGTTCCCGGCCGCGACGCCCTGCTTTTCGCGTCGCTGACGACACACAACGAAACCTATCGCTACTATCGCTTCCAGACCACGGACGACGGCCTCGTCGATTATTACGACGAGAACGGTCGCTCGAGCCGCAAATTCCTCGTGCGCAAGCCGATCTCGATCGGCGAGACGCGATCCGGCTTCGGCATGCGCCGCCATCCCATCCTCGGCTATTACAAGATGCATACCGGCGTCGACTGGGCGGCGCCCATCGGCACGCCGATTCTCGCGGCCGGCAATGGCACGGTCATCAAGGCGCAATGGGATTCGGGCTATGGCCGCCGCGTCGAGATCCAGCACGCCAACGGCTACATCACGACCTACAATCACATGTCCGGCTTCGCCCGCGGCATCACCGAAGGCGTTCGCGTCAAGCAGGGCCAGACGGTCGGCTTCCTCGGCTCCACGGGTCTTTCGACTGGTCCGCATCTCCATTACGAAGTCATGGTCAACGGCCATTTCGTCGATCCGATGCGCGTGAAGCTCGCGCGCACGCGCGAAATCGAGGGCCGCATGCTGGCCGATTTCAAGAAAGAGCGCGACCGCATCGATTCGCTCATGGCCAAGGCCCCCAACAATTCCAAGGTCGCCTCTCGCCAGGGAAGCGGCGGCAATCAGACGAAATAGACGGATCATTCCGGTCCGGTTCGAGCCGGAATGAACCTAGCGGCCGCCTGCGCTCGCCAATACGGCGCGGCTGCCGCGATCTCTTCAAGCGGCGACGCGCAGATCCTCTTCGTAGGCCACCGGCGCGAATTTCGCCTCGCGGACGCAGCGGGCGATCGCCTCGATCGACGCCATGGCGGCCCGGTTGAGCGATTCACGCGGGAATTCCACCCCGAATTCACGCTCGACGGCGAGCAGCAGGCGGATCGCCGTATAGGGCGTCAGCCCCAGCTCATAGAGATTGGCGCGCGGCGTGAGGTCGGACGCGGGAATGGCGAGTCTGGCTTCGCGGTCGATGAGGCGGCGGATGGTCTCGAACATTGTTTCTCTCCCAGTCGATCGATTTTCGATGGTGAGAAGGTAACGACCCGCGCGGCCAATGTTGGTGCGCCGGCGCACACCGCTCGCGCCTAGCTGAATGACCCCAATCGCCGCCGCACATCCGACGGGCTCACGCCGTCCGCCCGCAGGGCGCGCAATGTTGTCGAGGCGCGGCTTTTCGACAGTTTTTCCCCGTCCTCGTCCAGCACCAGATCGTGATGCCGGTAACCCGGCTCTGGCAGTTCGAGCAGCCGCTGCAACAGACGGTGCAGGCTGGTCGCGTTAAAAAGATCGCGCCCCCGCACCACATCCGTCACGCCCTGAATCGCATCATCGACTACGACGGCGATATGATAGCTCGCGGGCGTATCCTTTCGCGCCAGCACGACGTCGCCCCACTGCGCAGGGTCGGCCGCAACAGCGCCCAAATTGAATTCCTGCCAGGTCAGTCCCTGCCCCGCGAGCGCGACCGCCTTCTCCATGTCGAGTCGCAACGCCACCCCGCCCTGCCTCAACACTTCGCCCGCGGGACGGCGCGGCTTGTCGCGGCATGTTCCGGGATATAGCGGCGCGCCGTCGGGATCGCGCGGCCAGCCGTCATGCGCCGCCGCGAAATGCGCAATATCCGAGCGTTTGCAGTCGCAGGCGTAAAGCAGCCCCATATCGTCGAGCCGAGCGAGCGCGCGCGCATAATCGTCGAAATGTTCGGACTGACGGCGCACGGGCGTCTCCCATGCGAGGCCGAGCCAAGCGAGGTCTTCATGGATCGCCGCCTCGAACTCCGGCCGCGCGCGGCCAGTGTCGATATCCTCGATGCGCAAGAGAAAACGCCCGCCGCACTCGCGAGCGAGCCTGAAATTCAGCAGCGCGGAATAGGCATGGCCGAGATGGAGAAATCCATTGGGCGACGGCGCGAAGCGAAAGCAGCGTTGCAAGGGGCCGGGCATGAATCGTTTAGAGCCGAATCCGCGATGAACCGCAACGGGGCTTCGCCCCCTGCATCAGGCCGGCAGCGCCTTTCTCAGAGGAGGCCCGAGGGGAAAGGACGCTTCTACAGCTCCTGTCCGATTTTCTCCTACTACATTTGGATGATGCGACGTCCGGTCGACGGATGCAATTTCATTCCCGTCTGAACGCCCTGCCCTACGGGAAAATTTCAAAGCGCCCATTTCATTTTCAGGACAAACTGCATGGAAAAGACGTCTCTTCCCAATTCGCTCCTGTCGGAGTGCGCCGGGGAACGACGGACGGCGGCGGCCGATAGAATTGCGCTAGACAGAAGCTTGCTGTGGGGCGTTTCAGATCATCAGGACAGGCCCGGAAAACGATTTGCTGATCGCTATGTCGGCCTCGCGAATGACGCGGCCCACGCGTCCGGGAGGGGCGTGTGGCAGTATTTCAGACAGCATCGCAAGCTGATCGGCCGACAAGTCGAGGTGCAGGACGAGCATGGCCGCGTCTGGCGCGGGATCAATGGCGCGTCACAGGATTATCTCGGGCTTGCAACGCATCCGCTGGTCGTGAACGGCGCCAAAGCCGCGATCGAGACCCACGGCGTTCACAGTTCCGGCTCCGCCCCTATGGGCGGCGGCATGACTCTGGCTTCCGTCGTCGAGTGGAAGATCGCGATGGCCACGGGACTCGAACATGTCTGCCTGTTCCCGACCGGCTGGGCGGCTGGCTACGGCATTATTTACGGACTGGTGCGAAGGCGGGACCATGTCGTCATCGACAGTCTCGCTCATAATTGCCTGCAGCATGGAGCCGCGGCGGCGACCCCGAACGTCCACCAGTTCATGCATAACGATGTTTCGAGCCTTCGCAGGAAACTGGAGCGTATTCGCAGGAAGGACGTGGATGGCGCAATACTGATCGTCACCGAGGGCCTGTTTTCGATGGATTCGGACACGCCGGATTTTTAAGCCATTATACAATTGAAGCAGGAGTTCGACGCCCATCTGCTCGTCGATGTCGCACATGACTTTGGCTGCCTCGGCCCCGGAGGCAAGGGCGCTCTTGCTGAAACCGCCCCCTATTCGGAAGTCGATTACGTAATAGGGTCGTTTTCAAAAACATTCGCCTCGATCGGCGGCTTTCTGGCGACGAATTGCTTCGCGTCGAAGCGCGCGATTCAAGGCTATTCGGGATCCTACACTTTTTCCAATTATCTCATTCCCTCTCAGCTCGGCGCGATTGACGCCGCGCTCGACATCGTCTTTTCGGAGGAAGGCGACGCGCTGAGGAAAAAGCTCCTCTCGAACACGGCGTTTCTGAGGGATTGCCTGTCGCAGAGCGGCGTTTCAACGATCGGCCGCGTTTCGGCGATGACGATCGTTCCGACGGGTTCGCAGGGAGTGGCTCGGCTGGCCTATAAATACCTGCTGGAAAAAGGCGTGATCATCAATTGCGTTGAGTTCCCCGCCGTGCGCAAAGGCGAGGCGCGCTTCCGGATTCAGTTGACGCCCCACCACAGTCCCGGCGAAATAGAAGCGATCGCCGAGGGCGTCGCCGTGGGACTGCAATGGGCGCGCGGGCAAATCGAGTCCGTCGGTCTGCGCTCCACCGCGGGCGATTAACTCAGGCGCCGGCTGCCGACACTCTCGACCTGACGATCTCCAGCGCCGCCGCGAACGCTTCCTCGCGATCGAGATCGCTCGTATCCAGCGTCACGGCGTCATCGGCAGCCTTGAGAGGCGCTGCGCTGCGTTCGCTGTCGCGGGCGTCTCGCTTCTTCACGTCATCGAGAATCGCGGGGAAATCCACATCCTCGCCACGGCTGGCGAGTTCGAGCGCACGGCGCTGGGCGCGCGTCTCCGGCGAGGCGGTGACGAAGATCTTTACCGGCGCTTCCGGACAAATGACGGTCCCGATGTCGCGCCCGTCGAGCACCGCGCCCTCCGGCCGAGCGGCGAAATTACGCTGCATGTCGATCAGCGCCGCGCGCACCGCCGGCATGGCCGCGACGACGGAAGCCGCCTCGCCCATGTCGCGCGCGCGAAGACGATCCTCTTCAAATTCGGTGAGCGACAGGCCGCGCGCAGCGGCGACCGCCGCCTCGACGTCGTCCAGCGGCAGCCCTTCGTCGATGAGCGCGCAGGCGGTCGCGCGGTAGAGCAGCCCCGTGTCGAGATGCGGCAGACCGTAATGCTCTGCAAGACGGCGGGCGAGCGTTCCCTTGCCGGACGCCGCCGGCCCGTCGATGGCGATGACGAAGCTCACGAGAAGCGCGCTCCGAGTGTTTCCATCAGCGCGCGGAACGAGGGGAAGCTCGTCGCGATCATCGTCTCGTCGTCGACCGTCACCTTGCTCTGCGAAGCCAAACCCATGACGAGAAAGCTCATGGCGATGCGATGGTCGAGATGCGTCTCGACGACGCCCCCGCCCTTCACGGCGCCGCCGCGCACGATGAGATCGTCGCCGACGATTTCGCAATCGACGCCATTGACCGCGAGTCCCGCAGCGATCGCCGCGAGACGGTCCGACTCCTTCACGCGCAATTCGGAAAGCCCGCGCATGCGCGTCTCGCCCTGCGCGAAGGCGGCAGCGACGGCGAGTATCGGATATTCGTCGATCATCGAAGGCGCGCGCTCAGCAGGCACGTCCACGCCGCGCAACGATGAAAAGCGCGCGAGCACGTCGGCGACTTCCTCGCCGCCCTCGTCGCGCCTGTTGTCGAGCGTAATGTCGGCGCCCATTTCCTGCAGCGTCGTCAGCAGGCCGCTGCGCAATGGATTGGTCATCACGCCTTCGACGACGATATCGGAGCCGGGCGCAATCAGCGCCGCGACGATCGGAAAGGCGGCGGATGACGGATCGGCAGGGACGCGCACTTCTCGCGCGACCAGTTCCGGCCGGCCTTCCAGCGTGATCTTGCGGCCATGCGCTCCGTAAGGTTCGCTCGTCACCTTCGCGCCGAAATGCGCCAGCATTTTCTCGGTATGATCGCGCGAAGCCTCGGCCTCGATCACGACCGTGCGGCCCGGGGAATTGAGCCCGCACAGCAAAACGGCGGATTTGATCTGCGCCGAGGCGACGGGCGTCTTGTATTCGACCGGCAGGGGCTCGCTCGCGCCCTGGAGGACAAGCGGCAGCCGTCCGCCTTCAGCCTGCTCCAGCACCTGCGCGCCCTGCAACGCGAGAGGATCGAGGATTCGCCTCATCGGCCGTTTGCGCAGCGAGGCGTCGCCATCGAACCGCGCGACGATCGGATGGCCGGCGACGACGCCCATCATCAGACGCGAACCCGTCCCCGCGTTGCCGAAGTCGAGCGTCTCGGTGGGCTGAAGGAGCGAGCCCAGTCCCGCGCCCCAGACGCTCCATGAGCCGGGAGCGTGACGAACGATCTTCGCACCGAGCTGGCGGCAGGCCTGAGCCGTGCGCAAGACGTCCTCGCCTTCGAGCAGCCCCTCGATACGCGTCTCGCCCACGGCCAGAAGCCCGAAGATCATCGAGCGATGAGAAACGGATTTGTCGCCCGGCGGACGAACGCGACCGGCGAGGGGGCCGGAAGCCTGGGCGCTGAGCGGCGCGGCGGGAGCGTGGGAGGCGGCGTCCAAAATGCGAGCCCTTGGGTAGCGACGCAGGGGCTCAACGGTCGCCGCACCGGCGCCGCGGCCAGCGCGCGGAGTTTGATTTGGAGCGGGCGATGGGAATCGAACCCACGACATACAGCTTGGGAAGCTGTCGTTCTACCACTGAACTACGCCCGCGCGGATCATAAGCACATTGTTTCTGTACCGCTTTCGTTTTGCGCGCGCAAGTGGGCCGCTTGCGCGCATGCGCGAGGCGCCGGGCTCGGGAAAACAGCCGAAAGGTGGGAAACCAGCCCGAAGCTGCGGACAGGGGCTGCAAAATTCTCATAATTCCTTGTTCAATATAGGCTTTACTTCCATGTCGTGTTATGACATTTTTTGTGTATATTAAAGACACGCTTGATGTTTATAAAAGCGGGCCATGTCTTCGGACACGGCCATTTCCGATCCGCCGACGAGGCTCAAGATGGCGACAGCGCAATATCGTCCCCGTGATTTCTCTCCCCCCGAGCGAGTCGAGGCGTTCACCGATTTCAGCAAAACGCCGCAAGCGCGTCCGCTGGAACGCGAACTTTCCATCGGAGACAGATTGACCGAGGCGCAGGCGCGATCGCTCGATTGCCTCCTGCTTCACGACTTCGGACTCGAGCTGCGCGACATATGCAGCGGCGCGCCCTCCTATTCGCCAAAAGGCGAGAGGGAATTCGCCGGAATCTATGAAGTGCGCCCTGCTTCCGCTTGACGCGAAGGTCGCGGGGCGGGCGATCATCCCGCCTCGAAATGCTTGGACAGTTTCAGTCCCTGCCCCTGGTAGTTCGACACGCCGCTTTCGCCGTAGAGCGCCTCCGGCTTCTCGGCCATCCGCTCATAGACCAGCCGGCCGATATATTGCCCGTCCTCGAGAATGAAGGGCACTTCGCGGGAGCGCACCTCCAGCACGGCGCGCGCGCCCGGGCGTCCGTCCGGCGCCGCGCCGAAGCCGGGGTCGAAGAAACCTGCGTAATGAACGCGGAACTCGCCGATCGCCGCGTCCATCGGCGCCATTTCGGCGGCGAGGTCGGGCGGGATGGCGAGGCGCTCGCGCGAGGCGAGGATATAAAAATCGCCGGGATCGAGAATGAGGCGGCCGTCGCGGGCGGGCAGACGATCCCAATAGTCGTCGATCCGATAGGCGCCGATGCGGTCGACGTCGATGACGTCGGTGTGTTTCTGCGCGCGATAGCCGATGACTCCGCCGAAGGCCTCGGCGCCGAGCGCGACCCGCAGCACGACGCCGTCACGCAGGTTCAGTTCGCCATCGACGAGCGGTGTTTTCTTGTGCAGCTCGGCCAGCGCCGCGTCGTTCAGCACGACGCTCCCCTGCCCCGCATCCGTCCCTCGCGCGCGAAAACGCAGTTGATTGAGCCGCGAGCCCATGCGCACGCGCACGGAAAAACTGCGGGGCGAGACCTCGGCGAAAAGCGGGCCGATGTAGCCGGGCGCGACCTCGTCGAAGCGATCGCCGCCATCGGCGATGAGACGAGTGAAAATATCGAGGCGGCCGGTGGAACTCTTCGGATTGGCGGCGCCGGAGACATCCGCGCCGAGGGAGAGACCCTCCATCAGCGGCACGACATAGACGCAGCCGCGCTCGAGAATCGCGCCCTCGCCATCGAGCGAGATCTCGTCATAGGCGAGCGCGGAGAGAATGTCGCCGACGCGCCGGTCCTTGCCCGGCAGGAAGCTCGCGCGCACGCGATAGGCCTTGGGGCCGAGCCGCAGATCGAGGCTCGCGGGCTGAACCTGCCCGGCGGCGAGCGGCGCGGAAACGCGGATCGCGCCGGCTTCCGCCATCGCCTGTATCTGTCGGCTGGAGAGCACGCCGCCCTGCGCTGATCCTGTAGGCGCCATGCCCATCGATACCTCTGACCCTCGAAAATTCGGTTGCGCGACCATACAACCCGGCCGTGCGGCTAGCCAGCACGGCTTCAGAGCGGCAGTCGCTTCTGGCTTTCCGCATAGCCCCTGCCCGGCCGCGGGTCCATCTCGGGGCTCGCGAAAAACGCCGCCGCGTCGCGCCTGATCTCCGCCCGCCGCTCGTCGCTCATCGCGTCGAGCGTGCGAAGCGGCATGGCGAGGCGAGGCGTGCGCGGCAGCCGGCTGCGGTTTTCAAGGAAGAAATTCCAGTAGAGATAATTGAAGGGGCAGGCTGTCGGCCCGGCCTTTGCCGCGACGTCATAGCGGCAATTCCTGCAATAGTCGGACATCCGGTTGATATAGGCGCCGGAGGCCGCATAGGGCTTCGACGCGAGCGCGCCGCCGTCGGCGAAGATCGCCATGCCATGAACATTCGGCAGTTCGACCCATTCGAAGGCGTCGGCGTAGACGACGAGATACCATTCCTCGATCTCGCGCGGCGCGACGCCCGCGAGCAGCGCGAAATTGCCGACGACCATCAATCGCTGGATATGGTGCGCGTAAGCGTGGCGGCGGGTCTCGTCGATGACCTGCCCGAGACAGTTCATCGAGGTTTCGCCGGACCAGAAAAACCATGGAAGGGGGCGCGTCGCGTCGAGCGCGTTCGTCTCGGCGTATTCGGGCATACGCAGCCAGTAAATTCCGCGCACATATTCGCGCCAGCCGAGGATCTGGCGGATGAAGCCCTCGACCGCGTTGATCGGCGCGGCTCCCGAGAGATAGGCGCGCTCCGCGGCGACGCAGATTTCGCGCGGCGTCAGCAGACCGACATTGAGATAGGGCGAGAGGATCGCATGATAGAGAAAGGGCTCTCCGCTCTTCATCGCATCCTGAAAGTCGCCGAAGAATGGCAGGCAATTTGCGATGAAATCATCCAGCGCGATCCGTGCGTCCGCACGCGTCACCGCCCAGCCGAAGGGCTCCAGATCGCCGAAATGTTCGGCGTAGCGCGTCGCCGTCAGCTTCAGGATCTCGCGGGTCGTATCGTCCGGAGCAAAGCGCGGGCGCTGCGGCGCGCGAAACTTCGCCGGCAGGGGCTTGCGATTTTCGGGGTCGAAATTCCATCTGCCGCCGACCGGCGCGTCGCCCTCCATCAGCAGGCCCGTCCGCCGGCGCATGTCCCGGTAGAAAAACTCCATGCGCAGCGTCTCGCGCCGCCCGGCCCAGCGGGAGAAATCCGCGCGCGAGCAGAAGAAGCGGTCGTCGTCCCGGATCTCCACCGGAAGCCCCAGCATCGCGGCCCAGCCGAGCATCATCTCGCGCACCCGCCATTCTCCGGGCTCGGTCACGACGATCCGATCGGGCTTGTGGCGGGCGACGGCGCGGGCCAGCTCGCCGGTGAAATCGCCGCGGTTCTCGGGGTCGTCGAGACGCACGTAATCGACGACAAGCCCCTCCGCTCGCAACTCCTGAGCAAAATGGCGCATCGCGGCGAGGATGAAGGCGATCTTCTGCTTGTGGTGGCGAATGTGGCGCGTCTCGGCGTCGACCTCGGCCATCAGCACAACGTCTTGCGCCGGATCAATTCCGTCGAGCGCGGAGATCGAGCGCGTCAGCTGATCTCCCAGAAGGAAGCGCAGGGTCTTTGCCATTCAGCCGAACTTTCCCGTGAACGCGGCGACAAGGGACTTACCGTCCGGCGCGGCGACTTCAAAGAGACGATTGACAGCGGCGGCGGGTTTTCGGATTAGTGCCTCGTGGTTATTTGAGCCGGCCGGCTTGCCGCCACGAAAAACAAAGCGCTAAAAGGCCGGGTCTTCCGCAGGGAACCCGCTTTTTCGCCGCGGCGCGAGATTTCTCGCGCTTTTGGGTCATGGCGCGTCCACGCGCCGGAAGGAGAAGACATGTCCGCCGACGCTCCGCGCAAGAAACTGAAGCCCGCGACGCAACTCGTGCATGGCGGGACGCTGCGCTCCCCCTTCGGCGAAATGTCGGAGGCGCTGTTCCTTACCCAGAGCTTCGCCTATCCGACGATGGAAGCCGCCGAGGCGCGCTTCAAGGGCGACGATCCGGGCTTCATCTATTCGCGATTCTCGAACCCGACCGTGGCGATGTTCGAGCAGCGCATGTGTCTGCTGGAAGGCGCCGAGGCGGCCCGCGCCACCGCGAGCGGCATGGCCGCCGTCACCGCGAGTCTGCTGGCGCAGGTGAAAGCCGGCGATCACGTCGTCGCCGCGCGCGCCCTCTTCGGCTCCTGTCTTTATGTCGTGGAGGATCTGCTGCCGCGACTGGGCGTCGCCTCGACGCTCGTCGACGGCGCGGACCTTTCCCAGTGGAAAGCCGCCGTGCGGCCGGAGACGAAACTCTTCTTCCTCGAAAGCCCGACCAATCCGGGGCTCGACGTCTATGACCTGAAGGCGATCGCCGACATTGCCCATAACGCCGGAGCCAAACTCGTCGTCGACAATGTCTTCGCGACGCCGATGCTGCAGAAGCCGTTCGAATTCGGCGCGGACGTCGTCGTCTATTCGGCGACGAAGCACATCGACGGTCAGGGCCGGTGTCTCGGCGGCGTCATTCTCGCCTCGCAGGCGCTGATCGAGGAAAGCATTCATAACTTCCTGCGTCAGACCGGCCCCGCCATGTCGCCCTTCAACGCCTGGGTGATGCTGAAAGGCCTCGAAACCCTGCCCCTGCGCGTCGCGCAGCAGGCGTCGAGCGCCGCGAGGATCGCGGACTTCCTCGCCGAGCAGAAGGGCGTGACGCGTGTGCTCTACCCCTTCCGCAAGGACCATCCGCAGGAGGAGCTGGCGCGACGGCAGATGCTGGGCGGCGGAACGCTGGTGAGTTTCTACGTGGAAGACAAGGCGGCCGCCTTCAGGCTCGCCAATGCGCTGCAAGTGATCACGATTTCCAACAATCTCGGCGACGCCAAGAGTCTCATCACCCATCCCGCGACGACGACGCATCAGCGGCTTTCGCCCGAGGCGCGCGCGACGCTCGGCATCACCGACGGGATGCTGAGGTTGTCGGTCGGTCTGGAGGACGTCGACGACCTCGTCGACGATCTGGCCGCGGGGCTCGCGGCGGTCGGGCGCGGCTGACCGCGCCCGCGCTTCGCCTCAGCGCGGCGCGCGCTTGCGCGCCGTCGCAATTCGCAGCGCAGCGGCGCTTTCCTGCTTCACGCATTCCGCGACAAAGAACGTCGCCGCCAGAACCGCGCCGGCGATTTCGAGGCTCACGCCCGAGAACAATTCAACCATTGCTTCATTCCTCCCGCGCCGCCGATTGGCGGCTTTTCGACGCCTGAAATTCGCGTCGGCGGCGCAAGGAGAGAAACGTCGCCGACGCAAACCGCCTGTGAGGGTCAAGCGGGTTCGAGCGGCGGCGCGCGCGGACGGTGGGAGAGACGGGATCGGGGCGTCGGCGCAGCGCGGTCCGCCACCATCCAGGGAGTCGTCGTCCGCTGGAAGGGCGCCGCGCCGACTGAACCGGGCCGCGCCGCAATTGGCGCAGCGCCGCAGCAGGAGAGCTGGCAAATGAAACAGTCGCCGCTGCGGTCCTGATTGGGGCCCGGCCGCCCCGTCTGCGCGTCGGGAGAGGGAGCGCCCGACGCGTAACAGATGAAAAAGGACGCAAACGAATCGTCCGCATTCCCCGAGCCGCCGAGCTTGGCGAAGCCGGGCGCGAGCGGCAGCGCGGCCCAGAGAGCCGCAGCCGCCAAGAGCAGCGCGACACCCAGCCGGCCCATGCCGCCCGACGCGGAGAACGCACATCGTTGCGTCATGAGCGTTGTCAGCCCGCTTCGAACGAAAGTCGCGAGAACCGGGCCCGCCGCTCGAGGTCGATCAGACGGATCGCGCCTCTCTTGTTGTTTCGCCATGCGGCTGTCCCGGGGATGAGCGCGGCGAGCGTCGCCATCTCCGCCTCGCGGCTTTCGCGCGTCTTCAACTCCTCGAGAGCCTTGCTCGCGACGATGTTCTCCCGGCCGTTGGGCCGTCGCCTGTGGTTCATGAATCTTCTCCTGATCCGCCGTCTGACGCGGCGTTGCAATCGCCACGTCGCTCCCCCGCGGTTCGGGACGCGGTCAGGGACGACGCAGCAGCTCGATGTTGCGATGATCAGGAGAGGGAGGGCGGCGCGCGGGCCTGTCGGGAATGTTCGTGATGAGGCGTCGGCAGTGCGCCGTCGGCCAATGTCCAGTCGAGCGCGGTCCATTGGACCGGCGCCATGCCGGAAGACAGGAGCCGCGCTGCAAGCGGAGCCGAGCCGTCACAGAAGGCCTGACATAGCGCGCAGGCGTCCCGATGACTGTGGAGCTGGCCGGGGGTCTGCTGGCGATCGTCAGCGGAGCCCGCGGCCTTCAGGCACAGATCGATCGATTCGCTGGCTTCCCCGAACGCCTTCGCAACGGCGACATTGCCCGCGGCCGGCGCAAAGACCTGCACGGTCAGAGCCAGCGCGACAAGCAGAATGGTCAGCCAATTACGGCGCATGAAAGGAAACCTGCGAACTGCGCGCGCAGCGCGCGCGAGAGCAATACAAGCAAAAACCGAGCGCCTCGGCAAGCGGCTCTGCTCGCCGAGGCGCGTCAAAGCGTCAGAACTTGAACTTCACGCCGCCCTGGAAGAGACGCGGATTGCCGGCGTAGATCGAGCCGGTGCCGAATTGCGCCAGCTGGAAATAGCCGTTCTGGACAACCATACCGTTAACCAGCGCGACCGTGTTCGAGATGTTGTTGGCCGACGCGACCCAGTTGTTGTCGAAGATGTTCCGCACTTCGAAATAGGCGGTGAAGTGCTTGAGCGGCCAGGAGTTGTCGATCTCCCGGTCGAAATGGACATTGGCGTTGACGAGGCCGTAGCCCGGGATCGTCAACACGTTGCCATTGTCGATGAAATAGGAGCTCTGGTAGTTGTATTCGACGAAGGCGCCCAAGCCCTTGAAGTCGCCATGAGGGTGGTCATAAGCGAGACGCGCCGTGGCGTTATGCGGCGCAACGCCCGGGATCTTGTAACCAGCGCGGTTGAAGTAGCCGGTTTGGGTCGCGGTGCCAAGCGTTTCCGTGAAATCCGTGAAGATCTGGTTGTTGTAAGTGTAATTCGCCAACACACGCCAGCCGTCGAGCGGACGCCAGTCCGCCTGCGTCTCGACGCCACGATGCACGGAGCCCGGGGCGTTGAAGGTATAGTTCAGCAGGCCTGCGCCCGGCGACTGGGTCAGTTGCTCGTCCTGATACCACTCGTGGAAGCCCGTAAGGCTGAAGGTCAGGGTTTCGTCCGGATTCCAGTCGAATCCGATGTCGATGCCCGTATTGCGCTGCGTCTTCAGATCGACGTTAGCCCCCGGACGCCCTTGCGAAGTCACGAACAACTGACCCGGATTGGGCGTGCCATAACCGCTCGAAGCGCGGAAACGCGTCCTCAACTCCGGCGTGGCCTGCCAGGTGACGGAGGCTTCGGGGCCGAAGTTCCAATAGGTCTTGTTCACCGGAATGCCGCGCCAGGTCGCGATCTGCCCCAGGGCCGGGCCGTTCGTCACATATGTGTACTGGTCCTGCAGGGCAGCGATCTTCGTCATTTCGGCGGAGAGGCCGAGGACCATGGTCAGGTCCTTGGAAAGCGCGACCTCCTCGCGACCGCGCGCGCCGAGGTTTTGCATCATCGCATTCTGCTTCGACTGCAGGGCGCCCGAGGCGCCGTTGCCGACCGGCAGGGTGTTGTTGGTGTAGCTCGTATAGCGCGCGCGGTTGAAGTAGAGGCCGGCGAAATGCCGCGCCTCGTAGCCGCCGAGCGTTCCGATCTGCGTGATGTCCGTGCTGGCGTTTACGGCCGGCTCATCCTGCAGCGCGGCCGTGGCGCCCGTCGGCTGGATGATGTTCTTGTCGTCGTAAATGACCTGCGTCCGCCACTTGGTGTTGGCGTCGAAATCATGCTCCCAGCGCAGGCCGAGCACGTCGCGGCGATCGTTTCGATGGAAGCCCGCGAGATAGGCGGTGGTCTGATAGCCTGCCCCGCCCGACCCGTTCAATCCATTGAGCGGGACGAACGCGCCGCCGCAATAGGAGCGGGCCAGATAGCCGCCCGGCGTGGACGAGCCGAGCGGCGGAATGACGTAACAGCCGACCTGGAAAGGATTGTTGTAGTACTGGTTGAGCGACAGTCGGGACGAGAGGTCGCCATAGAGCTGGTTGTGGATGAATTTGAAGGTCAGAAGATCGTTCGGCGTCACCTGCCAGCGCGCCGTCGCATTGACGGTCTGCGTGTCGTAGCGGTTGTGGAGGGTCCAGCCGTCGCCGCGCACGTCGCTCGCGAAAATCGCAATGTCGACATTTTCGGTCTTCTTGCCGATCGCGGTGAAGTTGTTGAGATAACCGAAGGAGCCGAATTCGCTGCCGATCTCGACGCCGTCGATTTCGGCGCCCGTGCGGGTGCGGAAGTTGATCGCGCCGCCATTGGCGAAGTTGCCGAACAGAGCCGACGAGGGGCCGCGATAGACGTCCACGCCGGCATAGGCGTGCGGATCGGTCAGGTCGGTGCGCGACAGGCCGTCCGGCTGCGTGACGGAGAAGCCGTCCTCGAGCATCACGATGTTGCGAACGCCGAAGCCGTTGCGCGCCGAAGAGCCGCGAATCGAGATGACGACGTCACGAGGACCGTTGCCCATCTTGAAGGAGACGCCAGGGCTGTATTGCAGCAACTCGCGAACGGTCACGAGCGGCTGATTGACGAAATTCTTGCCACTGACGGTCGTGAACGTTTGGCCGGTCGGGTCGCGGTAAACGGGAAGCTCCAGCTTCCGGGGACTGAAACCGGGAGGGGCCGACGGCGCCGAAACAGGCGCGGGGGCCGGGGTCGAGGCGGCGACGCGGGCCGGGCCCACCGGGCGAGGCGCGGACGGGCCCTGCCGCGCCGGGCCGCGGGCGCCGCCGACGTCGATGGTCGGCAAGGATTGTTGCGCGAGCGCCGACGAGGCGAGGAGCAGGCCGAGCGTGTTGGCGGACGCGGCGGCGAGTAAATGTAAACGACGGGTCATTTGGGCGTTTCCTTGAGCACAGGCGGCTCGCAACCCGAGCGGCGCCCGCCCTGACAAGGGCGAACGAGCCGACTCCACGGGCGGCGGAGCTGATATTTGGGACTGCGCGCGCATCGAGGCGGCGCTTACTGGTCACGCTTGGGGAACGGGGTCGCGTCCGCGCCGGTCAGGGCGCATGAACAGACGCGAATGCTTCACGCGGCCGCAGGGGGCGCCCGCGCCCGGCTGGTTTGCGCGGCGCGCGAAACGAGACGCCCCGCCTCTGTCGGAGCGAATCCGATGAGAGCGTAGCTGCGAGGCTCGACGACGATGTCCGTCCGATGATCGATCGATATTGTCGGCGGTCCAGCGCAGAGCAGGCACGACAGACACATATTGTGCCGTCCGTCATGGCTCCCCGCCTTCCCGGCGGGCTCGCCGTGATGCGGCCCGCGCATGAAATCGCAATGCTCGGAGATCGCTTGCGGCGACGCCAACGTCGCGGCGCGCGCGACGCTCACGCCGCCGGCGATGGTCTGGATGACCATGGCCAGCGCGAGCAGCAAGGCGCGGAGAGCCGAAGGACGCATTCTCGATCCCGTTGAAAACGACTTGGTGAATATCCTTCAACGCCAAGCGCAAACCAAGTCGGAGTGCGGCCCGCAGGCTTCAAATCCTTGCGTTGTGTCAAATTTGTCACAACCACGGCCTTGGCTATGTACATAAATGCGCCAGCGGGCGCCTGCATAAATAGATTCCCCTTTGTAGAAAGCCGTTCTAAGCTTGAAAGATCATGTATATCGCCATCACCCGAGACATTCAGGTCACGGCCCTGCCCGACTTTCTGCCGGATCGCTCGGATCCTGCGGAGAACCGCTATTTCTGGTCCTACACGATCGAAATCGCCAATCTGGGGCGCGTGCGCGTGCGGCTCATCTCCCGCCACTGGATCATCATCGACGCGAATGGGCGCCGCGAAGAAGTGCGCGGTCCGGGCGTCGTCGGCGAGCAGCCGGTGCTGGAGCCCGGCGAGACCTTCCGCTACGCCTCGGGCTGTCCGCTCGCCACACCGTCCGGCCTGATGCAGGGCGCCTACCGGATGGTCACCGATTCGGGCGAGGCCTTCGACGTCGAAATTCCCGCCTTCTCCCTCGACAGCCCGCTCTCGCGTCCGACGTTGAACTGATGGACGACCTCGACCGCGCAATCGAGATGACCGGCCGCCTGGTCGCCTTCGACACCGAGAGTTCGAAGTCGAATCTGCCGCTGATCGATTTCGTCGAATCCTATCTGCGTCAGCAGGGCGTCCCCTTCGTCCGCGCGCCGAACGCAAAAGGCGACAAGGCGGCAATCTTCGCCACCATCGGTCCCGATGAGCCGGGCGGCGTTCTGCTGTCGGGCCATACGGACGTCGTGCCGGTCGAGGGGCAGGACTGGAGCAGCGATCCCTTCACCATGCGGCGCGAGGCGGGCCGCCTCTACGGTCGTGGAACCGTGGACATGAAGGGCTTCGGCGCCGTCGCGCTCGCGATGATCCCGGTTTTCAGAAAGGCGGCGCTGGCGCGGCCGATCCATATTCTTCTGAGCTATGACGAGGAAACGACCTGCCTCGGTCCGCTCGACATGATCGCGCGGCTCGGCGTCGATCTTCCGAAGCCGGCCGCGGTGATCGTCGGCGAGCCGACGTCGATGCAGGTCGCCGACGCGCACAAGAGCGTCACGACGCATGTCACCCATGTGACCGGCTTCGAGATCCACTCCGCCAATCTGCATCGCGGCGTCAGCGCCGTCCACGTCGCCTGCCGGCTCGTGGTGGAGCTCGAGCGCATCGCCGCGGAGCTGCGCGCAGCCGGGGATCCCACCGGGCGCTTCGATCCGCCCTATTCCACAATTCACGTGGGCGTCATCCACGGCGGCACGGCGCGCAACATCGTCGCGAAGGACTGCACGTTCCAATGGGAATTCCGCGGGCTGCCGGGCGCGAGGCCGACGCTCGCGCTCGACGGTCTCGAAACCTATATCGACGATCTGCGCAAGACGGTCTTCGCCGGTTTTCCGCAGGCGGGCGTTGAAACCATCACGGAAAACGAGATTCCCGGCCTTGCGCCCCAGCCGGGGTCGGCCGCCGAGACGCTGGCGCTGCGGCTTGCTCGACGCAACAGCACCATCGCCGTGCCCTACGCCACAGAGGCGGGGCATTTTCAGGAGGCGGGCGTCCCCACTGTCGTCTGCGGCCCCGGGCGCATCGACCAGGCGCACCAGCCCAACGAATATATCGACATCGCTGAACTGGCGGCCTGCGTCGATTTCATGCGCCGGCTGGCCAGCGAACTGGGGAATTGACGCCGACCGGCTCCTTCAGTTGGCGCCGCCGGGCGCTCGAGCAATCGAGCTTCGGGCCTCCAGAGCGCGGCGGCGCTGAAATCCGTCAATAATGGTCGTAGCAGGAGCGGATGCCGCCCCGGATCGAGCAGCAGCGCTGGAAGGGCTCCCTGAAGCGGTTGGTCCAGTTACGGCACCCGATCCACCCCTCGCTGGCGGCGTAGGACGCCGGAGCTTGAGTAATTCGACCTGAACCGGGCCTGGGCACTTCCCAGTCCCGCAAGGGACGGCTGGGCCCTGTCCCGCCGCGGACGTAGGAATTGTGATAGCCGCCGCCATTGTAGCCGCCGCCATATGCGCCGTAACCACCGTGGTTGCGGTGGCCATTTCCGCCCCCGCGGTAGCCGTCGCCACGGTAGCCATATTCTCCACCGCCCCGGTAGCCGTCGCCCCTGTGGCCGTCATGATGGCGATGACCGCCGCCGCCATTCAGTAGCGCCGCCCCGACAGCGAGTGCGCCGAGGCCAAGACCCACACCGGTGGCGACGTCATTGGCTGTGCTGTTCGACGTGTTGCCGGACCCGACCGGGCGGCCGCCGCCGCGATTACCTCGTTGCCAGTTCTGAGCGAAAGACTCGACTGGGGCCGCCGCGCATAATGCGAGCGCCATTCCGATACACAATACGCGTTTCATTATTCTACCCCCCTGCTGCCCGCCCTTTAAGGGCTTCGAACTCGCCGGGGCCGCGACATTGTCCCTGCGCCCGCTCGAGCGCATTGACTGTCAACGAATTGTCAACGAATGGTCAAGCTCAAACTTCGAAAAATTCATAAAATTTTAAATATTTATTCATCAGATCCTCTGTCAAATACATGCTTAAGAAAAATTACTGATAGGAAATAATAGTAAAAATTGCCACCCCCAGCGATTAACTAAAATCGCTGGGGAGGGGAATACTCACTTCACGAAGACGAAGTGGCGAACCCTTTTGTGTAATCAGCAAACCCAAACCCACTGACCATACCACCAGCGCCAGCAGCCGCCGCGGTATCCACCATAGGTCCCGCCCCAGCCCCAGCCGCCGCCGCGCCAGCCGGGGCGGCCCCAGCCCCAGCCGCCATGATGCCCCCAACCGCCGCCGTGCCAGCCGCCGTGACCACCGCCGCCATGCCAGCCGCCGCCATGCCAGCCGCCGGCGAACGCCGGCCCTGACGACATCAGGGCGCCGGCCACGAGAGCCGCGCAAGAAACCTTCTTAAGCAACATGTTACTCCTCCAGAAACTTGCTCACACGCACATCCGTGAGCACGCCACATCTACTCGGCCCGCACGCCCCTCCGCTGTGAGCGGGCGCACGCCCCGATCACGATTTGCGGCCAAAACGCTTCCGCCACGGCAACATGACAACTCTCCGCACGCGCTGGCGTTCCCCAAATACAAGCTAAAGCATTACCTTTCTTTTCCGTAACGATTAATTCTCATGCGCATCCATCCGCGACCGCGCCGCGCGCCATTCGCGGAACAGCGCCATCCGGCATTGCTTTCGGCAAGTGAGCGGCTATAGTCCGCGCCCGTTCCGACGCCTGCCCGACGCCCGCCGCGCGCGTCGCGCTCCGACCAAAAGAGACGCTGCGATGAAATTGATACCGGACGCCATGGCGCAAGCCGAACAGCCCGCCCCGACCGCCCCCGCCGCGCCGACGCCGCCGACGTCTCCGACCGCGAACACCCAAACTGGAACAGCGGTCCCGGGCCAGCCCGACCCGAACCAGCCGCCCTCGCTGCCTGACCTCATGGCTCAGCTCATCCCGATCTTCGTCGTGATGGGCATCGTCTACATCCTCGTCATCCGCCCCCGCGCGCGCCGCGAGAAAGAGCAGCTGGCCGCGCTGCGCAACGTCCGCCGCGGCGACACGATCGTCACGACCGGCGGCGTCGTCTGCAAGGTGACTCGCGCGATCGACGACGCCGAAGTCGAGGTCGAGATCTCCCCCAACGTTCGCGTCCGCCTCCTCCGCACGGCGATCGCCGAAGTGCGCGCCAAGGGCGAGCCCGTGAAGGAGGCTCCGGCGCCGGCGTCCAAGCCCGCCGCGGAGGCCAAGCCCGCGTCCGGCAAGGCCGCGAGGTCGTCGGACACGAAAGCCAAATCCTGATTTTCGGGAAAATCCCGATCACTCTGACAGAATAGCGACACGATGCTGCGATTCTCGACCTGGAAATTCATTGCCATCGTGGCGATGACGCTCGCCGCCGTCCTCGTGGTGGCGCCGAGCATGCTGTCGCCATCGAATTACGAGGCCTTGAAGTCGCGGCTGCCGTCCTGGCTGGAGCCGCCGAAGATCGTCCTCGGCCTCGATTTGCAGGGCGGGTCGCATGTGATGCTCGAGGTCGACAGGCCGGACGTCATGAGCACGCTGGTCAGGAACCTGCGCGACGACGTCCGGCGCATTCTTCGCGAGGAGAAGGTGGCGATCACCGGCGGCATCGGCGCGACGGCGCGCGGCGTGCAGGTGCGCATCGCGGACGCCGCCGACCGCGAGAAGGTTCTTCCCAAATTCCGGCAGCTGAGGAACAGCTTCAGCTCGCGTCTCGTCGGCGGCCCGTCGCCGCTCGACGTTGAGGAATCGGCGGACGGCCTGATTCGCATCACCGTCACCGACGTCGGCGTGACCGACAAGCTGCGCCGCGCAGTCGATCAGTCGATCGAGGTCATTCGCCGCCGCGTCGACGCGCTCGGCACGCGCGAGGCGTCGATCCAGCGCCAGGGCGACGACCGCATCCTCGTCCAGGTGCCCGGTCTTCAGGACCCCGAGCAGCTGAAGACGATCCTCGGCCAGACCGCGAAACTCGAATTCCGCCTCGTCGCCGAACCGGGGCAGAACCCGGCGGAGACCGAGGAGCTCGAGCAGACCGATCAGGAAGGCAAGATCGCGATCGAGAAGCAGGTCATGGTCCAGGGCGAGGATCTCACCGACGCCCAGCCCGGCTTCGACCAGCAACGCAGCGGCGAGCCGGTCGTGAATTTCCGCTTCAACATCCGCGGCGCGCAGAAGTTCGGCGAGGTCACTTCGAAGAACGTCGGCCGCCTCTTCGCCATCGTTCTCGACAACAAGGTGATTTCGGCGCCGCGCATCCTGACGCCGATCACCGGCGGCTCGGGCCAGATTTCCGGCCATTTCACGGTCGAACAGGCCAATAATCTCTCGATCCTGCTGCGCGCCGGCGCCCTGCCCGCGAAGCTCAACATCGTCGAGGAGCGCACGGTCGGCCCCGGCCTCGGCCAGGACTCGATCGACGCCGGCAAGCGCGCCGCCTATGTGGGCGCCGGCCTCGTGGTGGTCTATATGCTGATCACCTACGGCGTCTTCGGCGTCTTCGCCAATCTCGCGCTTTTCGTGCACATCGCCTTCATCTTCGCCGGCCTCGTGCTGCTCGGCTCGACGCTGACGCTGCCCGGCATCGCCGGCATCGTGCTCACGATCGGCATGGCGGTGGACTCGAACGTGCTGATCTACGAACGCATCCGCGAAGAGAATCACGCCGGGCGCTCGATCCTCGCCTCGCTCGACGCAGGCTTCAACCGGGCCTTCGCGACCATCGTGGACTCGAACGTCACCATGTTCGTCGCCGCGGCGATCCTCTACTTCCTAGGCTCCGGCCCGGTGCGCGGCTTCGCCGTGTCGCTTGCGCTCGGCATCCTCACCACCATCGTCACCGCCGTGACCATGACGCGCATGATGATCGCCGTCTGGTATCACTACGCGCGTCCGACCAAGCTGCCGATTTAAAAGGGCGAAACCACGATGAAACTCCTGCGCCTCGCCCCGGAGAACACCAAATTCCCCTTCATGCGCTTCCGGCGCGTGAGCTATCCCTTCTCGGCGGTGCTGTCGTTGATCGCCGTCGCGCTCTTCGTGTTCAAGGGCATGAACTTCGGCATCGACTTCGCCGGCGGCACGGTCATCGAGCTGCGCGCCAAGTCGGGCGCTGCGGAAGTCGGCACGCTGCGCACGCTCGGCGAGAGCCTGAAACTCGGAGACATCGAGGTGCAGGCCTTCGGCAACCCCGCCGACGCCACCCTGCGCTTCGGCCTGCAGGGACAGGGCGAACCCGCCAAACAGCAGGAGGCGGTGGAGCGCGTGCGCGCCGCCGTCGGCGCCGATTACGACCTGCGCCGCGTCGAGGTCGTCGGCCCGCGCGTCTCGAACGAACTCGTGCAGTCCGGCACGCTCGGCGTCGTCCTGTCGATCATCGCGGTGCTAACCTATCTCTGGTTCCGCTTCGAGTGGCAGTTCGCCATCGGCGCGGTCATCGCGACGATGCACGATCTGCTGCTGACGGTCGGCTTCTTCTCGATCACGCAGCTCGAATTCAACACGACCTCGATCGCCGCGATTCTCACCATTGTCGGCTATTCGCTGAACGAGACCGTCGTCGTTCTCGACCGTATTCGCGAGAACATGCGCAAATACAAGAAGATGGCGACGGCGCAGATGATCGACATGTCGATCAACGCCGTTCTGCCGCGCACGATCATGACCGCGACGACGGTAATGCTCGCCCTTCTGTCGCTCGTCATCTTCGGCGGACAGGTGATCCGATCCTTTTCGCTCGCGATGATCTGGGGCATTTTCGTCGCGACCTATTCCTCGATCTTCATCTGCTCGCCGATGCTGATCTATCTCGGCCTGCGCAACGAGGACGCTGACAGGAAGCAGAAGCCGGAAGCCGAGCCGGAGCAGGAGCAGGAGCAGGAGATAGAGCTTCAGCCGGAATCCTTCGCGTCAATGTATGACGACGTCGGCGACGCGCCCGTCCCAGCCGCGCCGGCGCCCAGGCGCGCCGCGCCGAAGTCCGCCACGTCGAAGGGTGGATCGAAGTCCGGGCCGCGGCGCAACCGGCCGAAACAGGGCTGATCGCCGCGAGACGCGCCATGACAGCCGCTCAGGGCTATGTCCCTGGCCGACACAGGATCGAGGATTACGGCAACGGCGGCTTTCGCTTCGCCGACATGTCGCATCGCGGCTCGATCCTCGCTCTACCCACCGGCATAAGGGCGATTGCGGCGACGGACTGGAAAGACATAGACGCCGCGACGATCGACTTCGCCCTGTCCGATTCGGGGGGGCTCGACATTTTCATCGTCGGCACGGGCAAGGATCTGGCGCCGCTCGCCTCCGCACTTCGGGCCAGATTGCGCGACGCGGGCGTCGGCTGCGAGTCCATGGCGACAGGAGCGGCGGTCCGCACCTACAACATGCTGCTCGACGAAGGCCGCCGGGTCGGCGCGCTGCTGATCGCCGTCTGATGGCCGCCGCGCAGGAGCATTACGCCCAGTGTGAAGCGCTGCTGCGGGAGCGCGATAGGGACCTCTGGCTCGCCTGCCTTTTCGCGCCGCAGCCCGCGCGCCAGCATATCCACGCCATTTACGCCTTCGCGATCGAGGCGCGAGACGTGCGCGCCAAGGTCACGCAGCCGCTGCTCGGCGAGATGCGGCTGCGTTGGTGGACGGACGCGCTGACGGCCCAAGCGGCGGCCGGCGAAGGCGCGCGCGCCCATCCGATCGCCGACGCGCTGCTCGACACGATTGCGCAATTCGCCCTGCCCCGCGAAGAATTCGTTGCGCTGGCCGACGCGCATGTTTTCGATCTCTGCGACGACCCGATGCCCACGCTCGAGGCGCTCGAAGACTATTGTCGCGCGACGGTCGCCGGGCCGATGCGCTGGGCGGCGCGGATTCTCGGCGCGCCGGCGTCCCGCGCATTCGAGGAGGCAGGCGTCGCGCTCGGCCTTACGCGCGTTCTGCGCGCGCCGGCGGGCGCTTTTGTCCCTCTGGACGTTCTTGCGCGTCATCACGCCGATGTTCACGCCGATTCGCCCGGCCTGCGGGCCGCGCTTGCCGAGCTGCGGTCGACGGCGCGCGCGCATTACGACGAGGCGCGCCGTGAAGCCGCCACCCTCTCCGCCGGCCGCGAGGCCCTGCTGCCGGCCGCGACGGTTCCGCTTTTTCTGGAGCGGATGGCGCGAAAGGATTACGATCCGATGCGCACAGCGGCGGAGCCCTCGCCGTTGCGCCGGCAATGGCGGCTCTGGCGCGCCGCCCGCGGCGTCGGGCTTTGATGAGGCGCCTCGACTGACAGGATAAATGCGATGGCCCCCGCCCGTGACGCCTATGACGACGATGCGCGCCGCTTGCGCCTCGATACGCTGATCTTCCTTCGCTGGATCGCGATCACCGGCCAGACCATTGCGCTCGTCACCGTCTATTACTTCCTGGGCTTCGATTTTCCGGTCGGTCTCTGCTTCGTCTTCATCGTCGCCTCGGCGACACTGAACTTCGGCCTGCGCTACGGCACGTCGCGCAGCTTTCGCCTGGGCGATCTCGAAGCGGCGGTGCTGCTGGGCTACGACATCATCCAGCTCGGCTTTCTGCTTTATCTGACCGGCGGCCTCACCAACGGCTTCGCGATGCTGTTTCTTGCGCCGGTGACGATTTCGGCCGTGTCTCTGCCGCGCAATCTGACGCTTCTCCTCGGCATCTCGATGCTCGCCGTCGCGACCTTTCTGACCGTCGAATACATGCCGCTGCCCTGGTACGAGAACGAGAAGCTGTCCTTCCCGATCCTTTATCGCGCCAGCATCTGGGCGGCGCTCGCGCTCAGCGCGGCGTTCATCGCCATCTATGCGCAGCGCGTCTCGGACGAATCGCGCCTGCTCGCCACCGCCCTCGCCGCCACCGAACTCGTGCTCGAGCGCGAGCAGCATCTCTCGCAGCTCGACGGGCTGGCGGCGGCAGCGGCGCATGAGCTCGGCACGCCGCTCGCCACCATCACGCTGATCGTCAAGGAGCTGCAAAAGAGCGCGACCGGCGCCGCGCCGGAACTGCGCGACGATCTCGCGCTGCTGGCCCAGGAAACCGCGCGTTGCCGCGAAATCCTCTCCAAACTGGCCTCTCTGGGCGCCGAGGACCAGGGCAGCATGATGAACGTGCAGTCGATCGATACGCTCATCGAGGAAGTGATCGAGCCGCAGCGCGAATTTGGCGTCAAGGTGGAGGTGTCGAAACGAGGCTCCTCGAGCCCTCCGGCCATCGCGCGAAATCCCGGAATTATCTACGGGCTCGGAAATCTCGTCGAAAACGCCATCGACTTCGCGGACTCGCGCGTGCGGGTGGACGCCGCCTGGACGAAGGATCTGGTCGTCATAACGATCGAGGACGACGGACCCGGTTTCTCGCCAGCGATCCTCGACCGGCTGGGCGACCCCTATCTGCGCGGACGGCCGACCGAACGGCGGACGAAGAATGAGGCGGAGTCTGGCCTTGGTCTTGGCCTCTTCATCGCCAAGACGCTGCTGGAGCGCTCCGGCGCGACGGTGGAGACCACTAATGTTTCACCGCCGCGAACGGGCGCCGTCGTCAGGGTCGTGTGGCCCCGGTCCGCGCTCGAAATGATTCCGGCCAAGGCAAAGCAAGGATCCGGCCAATCCGACGAATCCGCTATGATCGACACAGCGAAGCCGGTAAAGTAGATTTGATAATTATCAGGTTGGGAAAAATGTCAGAGACAGCCCGGGAAGACATGAGCGACCTCGACCACGACACGACGGATAATTCCGTCGCCTCGGAAGAGCTGGCGACGCCGGCGTTGCCGGACGACCGCTCGCTGCTGATCCTCGACGACGACAAGCCGTTCCTGACGCGCCTGACACGCGCAATGGAGTCGCGCGGTTTTGTCGTGACGCCATGCGAGACGGTCGCCGAAGGGCTTGCGGCGCTCGAATCCTCGCCGCCCGCCTTCGCCATCATCGACATGCGTCTCGCCGACGGCAACGGCCTCGACGTGATTTCCAAACTGAAGGCGTCGCGTCCGGAGGCGCGCGGCATCATTCTGACAGGCTACGGCAACATCGCCACGGCCGTGACGGCCGTGAAGCTCGGCGCTTTCGACTATCTCGCGAAACCCGCCGACGCCGACGAAATCTATCATGCGCTGATGGCGACGCAGATCGACAAGCCGGACGCGCAGGAAAATCCGATGTCGGCGGATCGCGTGCGCTGGGAACACATCCAGCGCGTATTCGAGTCCTGCGACCGCAACGTCTCGGAGACGGCGCGTCGGCTAAACATGCATCGCCGCACGCTCCAGCGCATTCTGGCCAAGCGCGCGCCACGCTGAAGCCCATTCCGAGGCCAGGTACTGCGCTTCCAGTTTTGACGCGCGTTCGGACGGAAGACCGCACGCGCTGTCGCCCGACGCTCTCGAAACAATCAGGAGTGTTCATCCCGAAAGGCGAGCGCGCAATAGCGCTCGGCTGCGTGCGCGCCGAAACGAACCAGCATGGCGCGACGGCTCGCGGGCGCGAGCCGCAGGACCGGCGCCTCGCGCTCAAGCATTCCGCCATGCGCGTCGGCGACGATGAGGCCGGCATCGGCCGGGAAAATCCCTGCGTCCAGCTCCATCGGAATCGCGAAATAGAATCGGTCGCAATAATCGCGGTAGCGGGTCCATTTCGAGTCGGCGCGAAAGTCGGCGTAGCTCGACTTGACCTCGACAATTCGCAACCCGCCATCCGGGGAAAGGGCGACGAGATCGGCGCGATGCCCGTTCGGCAGGGGCAATTCGGCGATCACCGCAAAGCCGCATGCGCGAAGATAGCGCCGCGCGCCGCGCGTGACGCAGCGCGTCATCTCGGGGCGTGAATTGAGGAGCTCGGAAGACTCCATCCCTTTCTCTCCATCTGCGAAGCGGTGAACGGCCAGCATGGCGCGTCGCCAAATCGCCGGCAAGCGTGGTAATCTTCGCCCGTTATCTCGCGGCGACCAGCCGCATTCCCGCAACTGGCCCGCCGCATGAAGAAACTGCTCGCCGTCCTGGTGTTCTCAATCGCTGGCGTCGCTATCCCCGCCTCCGGCGCGGAGCGCGTCGTCAATATTTTCAACTGGAGCGACTACATCGACCCGGGCGTGCTAGAGGATTTCACCCGGGAAACCGGCGTCAAGGTCATCTATGACACTTATGACTCCAACGAGATGCTCGAGGCTCGGCTCCTTGCCGGCGATACGGGCTATGACATCGTCGTGCCCTCGGCGACATTCCTGCAGCGCCAGATAAAGGCCGGCGTGTTGCAGCCGATCGATCGCAGGCGTCTGGCCAACGCAGCAAATATCTGGCCGGAGATCGACGGCAAGCTTTCGCGCTACGATCCCGGCAGCGCGCACGCCATCAACTACATGTGGTACACGACCGGCATTGCCTACAATGTCGCGAAAATTCAGCAGCGCATCGGCAAGCCGATCACGAGCTGGGAGCAGGTGCTGCGTCCTGAGGCGCTGAAAAAATTCGCAGACTGCGGCGTCTATGTGCTCGACAGTCCCGAGGACATGTTCTCGATCGCGCTCAACATGCTGAAGCTCGATCCGAACTCCAAAAATCCCGACGATCTGCGCCGAGCCGCGGATTTCCTGGCGCCATTGCGCAGATATGTGAAGAAATTTCACTCATCCGAATATATCAATGCGCTGGCGAATGGGGACATCTGTCTCGCCATCGGCTGGGCGGGCGACAGCCTGCAGGCGCGCAACCGCGCGCGCGAAGCCGGCGCTGACGTGGACATCGCCTATGTCGTGCCCGCCGAAGGCACGCTGATGTCGCTCGACAATCTCGCGATCCCGAAAGACGCGCCGCATCTCAACGAAGCCTATCTATTCATCGACTATCTGCTGCGTCCCGATGTCGCCGCGCGCAACACCAATGCGACGAATTTCGCCAATGGCGTCGGGCCATCGCGCGCGCTGATCGACAAATCGATCGCCGACGATCCGTCGATCTATACCAATGAAGCGACGATGCGCCGTCTGTTCACCGTCACCGCCGCCGATCAGCCTGCACAGAAGCTGATGACGCGGCTATGGACAATGGTGAAGACGGGCAAGTAGCGAGCAGTTTACACCTGCTCGCTGAGGATCCGCTTGAGCAGCTCGATGACTTCGGCAAGGCTCTTGTCCTTGGACACAAGCTCCTCGATCTTTCTCACCGCATGCAGCACGGTCGTGTGATCGCGTCCGCCGAAGCGACGGCCGATCTCGGGCAGCGAACGCAAGGTCATCACCTTCGACAGATACATTGCGATCTGACGCGGACGCACGACATTGGCTGTCCGGCGCGACGACAAAATATCCGCGCGCGAGATATTGTAATGACTCGCGACGAGCTTCTGGATGTCGTCGATCTTGACCCGCCTGGGATCCTGCGAACGCACGAGATCGCGGATCGCCGTCTCGGCTGTTTCGATCGTCAGCGGCGCGCCGTTCAGGGTCACATGCGCAAGCAGTCGATTGACGGCGCCCTCGAGGTCGCGGCCGTTTGTGACGATCGTGCGCGCGACATAGGCGACAACCTCCGGCGGCACGTGAAATCCTGGCTGCGACTCCTGCGCGGCGGCGATGCGCGCGTTCAGCATTTTCATCCGCAGCGACTCGTCGAGCGGACCAATGTCCACGCAGAGCCCGCCTTTGAATCGCGACAGCACGCGCTCGTCGAGCGTCTCGAGTTCGGACGGCGGACGATCAGCGGCGACGACAACCTGGCGGCCCGCGTCGATCAGCGCGTTGAGCGTGTGGCAAAACTCCTGCTGAATCGACTTGCCCTGCAAGAATTGCACATCGTCGATGATCAGCATGTCGATCGCGCGCAGACGCTCCTTGAATGCAATCGACGTCTGCGCGTTGAGCGAAGACACGAAGCCGCTCATGAAGCGCTCGGCGGTGAGATAGATCGCGCGACGACGATTGTCGTTCGACGCATGCGCGAGGGCCTGCAGAAGATGCGTCTTGCCGAGGCCGACCGCCGCATGGGCATAGAGAGGATTGAAGATCGGCGCATCGCCGGGACGCGCCTCCGCCACGCGACATGCGGCGGCGTAAGCAAGCTGGTTCGACGGACCGACGAGGAATGTCGAGAATGACAGACGACGATCGAGCGGCGAACCGATGAAGGTTTCATTGTCCGTTCGCGGCGCAGAACGCGCAGCGCGTCGAAAGGACGCGGCCCCGTCGATAGATTCCTGTGATGGCGCCGGCGACGCCTTGTCTGCGAAAAGCGACGCAGGCGCGTTGTTTTCGTGCTCCGCGGCGCCTTCGCGCACTTTCGCTTTGCGCGCTGACGAGCGCACGTCGATGACGACGCGCTCCACCGCCGCGAATTCATTCGCCACGCGCGCCTTGATGCGCGGCGCGTAATGCGACTGCACCCAGCTCTTGAGAAATTTCGTCGGCACGGTGAGATGCATCGACTTGTCGTCGACGCGCTCCAGTTCGAGCCGCGTGAACCAGGAGTTGTATACCGCGTCGCCGAGTTCTGCGCGCAGCCTTTGTCTCACGCGCTCCCAACGGGACTGGTCTTCGACCGAAATTCCGCCGCCAACCGAAACTTCGCGATGATCCGACATATGTGGCCTTCTCATGAAAAATTGCGACACGGAACGCGCGACGCACAACGCCCCTCGCACGTTCGTTCGAAGTTTTTGTTTCTCAGATGACGCCCTTACGGGCGTTTAACGCCGTCTTATTTTTGCGGCGGACCTAGTGGAAAACCGCCGGAATCGGCCGAAGCCATTCCGCTCGAGCAATTCAATTCCGAATTCGGCGCGGTTGCATGCCCCACAGAGTTTGTACGCGATTCCAACGCTTCGCCCACGATCTTGGCTAGCAGTCGATCAGTCATGACAAACCCCCAGTTTCCGAAACCGTGAAGGTTCCGGAGCTCTGCGCTTCGCCAGGTTACGCACGCTTACTTACGCCCTTGCGAACAGATCACTTGAATTCAGATCGAACGGGTAGGAATGCGATTAGGCGTCAAGACCGAGAAATTTCGAAGCTGGATATCGACAAGTCGTCGCTCCATTTGCGCTCCGTCCCAGGTTTGTGTTTCGACGCCGACCGCTTTCGTTCGACGGATATGAAACTACACTCGCGACCCCATTCGCGCAACGACGCTCATCGACGATGCGACATTCTTTCATCGCGCTTCCGCTGACCGAAATTCAGATTTTTGCATCATTCGCATTGTAAGCTGATGATTCATCGCTCATTAAAAAATGCGCCTCGCGCGCATCTGAAATTGTATACGGCCAAGCTTCTGGATCAAGGACCAATGCTGACAAATCCTGTCAAGTGGGG
>NZ_KE124773.1 GCF_000188155.2 Methylocystis sp. ATCC 49242 | reverse complement strand
AAAAATCAGGATGGGTAAAAAGTCGGAACAAGAAGACGAGGCCTACGCGCAAGCGCTGCATAACGCGCAAGTAGAGCTGGTAAGATTTCACAAGCACGTGATCAAAGGCGAACAAAAGGTTTTGGTGATTCTTGAGGGGCGGGATGCGGCTGGGAAGGACGGAACTGCAAAGAGAATTACCGAGCATCTATCGCCCCGTGAGTCTCGCATCGTGGCGCTCGGCAAGCCCTCCGATCGGGATCAAAAAGCGTGGTACTTCCAGCGCTATACGCCCCACCTGCCGACCAGTGGCGAGATCGTGATCTTTAACCGTAGTTGGTACAACCGAGCGGGGGTGGAACGCGTCATGAGCTTTTGCACCGAGGACGAGTATGAGCAGTTCATGCGAACTGTGCCGATGTTCGAACAATTACTCGTCCACTGCGGCTTTACGCTCATCAAATATTACCTGGATATTAGTCAAGCGGAACAGAGGAAGCGTCTCGAACGTCGTCGGAGCGATCCTTTGCGCCAATGGAAAATCAGCCCGATCGATGAAACAGCGCTAGAACACTGGGACGCCTATTCCAAAGCTCGTGACGAAATGCTGAGGAGAACCCATAGTGTTTTTGCACCTTGGACTGTCGTGAAAGCTGACGACAAACAGGCTGCTCGCCTAAATGTGATTAGGGATTTGTTGTCGCGCTGTACCTACCACGGCAAGAAGGGGCACGGTGAATTCCCCGATCCAAATAAAGTCTTCCTCTTTGACGAAACACTTCTTACCAGAGGCGTGATGGCCCCGTAGAGGATATGCCGCAGCCTCAACGAATAGTTCACGGAAGCGTCCATTACTTTCGTTTCTCACCAGAGAAGAAAAGCCAAAGCCAGTTAAAAGGGCATGCCAATATTCCGACCAAAAGAAGGGCGTCCCACCAGGTGAGGCCAAAGGCGATCAGGATAAGGCCCGCCAGCAAGAGGGACCCTATCGGGCACAACCAGGCGTAATCCCCGGGTTTCATCTGGCTGCTCCTCCTGCTCGCACGCAGTTAAGGCATTTAGCGGCCAGTTTAGCACGAAAACGTCTTCCCGTCAGGAAAGCATGCGCATATCATGCAATAAATCCATCAAGCCGAACCCGGACGATTTGCGCCTCCCGCGGCGCGTCCCCGATGGCAATGCCGATCCGAATATTACGGTGCGCGTTCGCGGTAATCCGCTTCGCCGCCATGTCCCAGTAAGCTGGGGAACCAAGTGCCAAGGCGCAGTCTCCCTTCGGGAGATCAAAGCAGCCTTCGACCATAATCTCGACTTCTTCCCCTTCATCTGCGGCGCTCACCGCTACGCCACAGAGCTTTTTGATGATGAGCAGGTCGCCCTGGTTAACCCCGCCTTGAGGAGCCGGGACCATGACGCGTTCCGCAGGAGCGCCGTATGATTCTTCCATTGCCGTCCTTTTTAGCCCCAGAGTATCCTCCAGATAGGTTCTTAAGTAAGCGTAGGGCCGTAAATTTGCATCTCCGCTCTTCCGCCAGGATGCCGGGGAGAAACATCCACCAGCGAAATGCGGAGAGAGTCGGTCCCAGGCTGCCTCCCAAGGCGGGGTTAGGCTGATAACGAGCAAGGCTAAATAGAAGGCAAGCGTCGCCAAGGCTCTTCCGACGCATTGCGCGCCGGTGTACGACGAGAGACGGCAAGCCACATCCCGCCGGCAATCGCAACGGCAGAACGTGCCGTCGCAACGTTCCGATTGCGCATGCCTCTCGGCCGGATTCGCTCGGGAACCAGGGAAGGAACGGCCATGCTGCCTGACGGCCGAGGCGGCGCCGTAATAGAACACGGCCGCATGGCTGGCTGTATCCCGTCGCGGGCGAGCGACAACGCTGGCGACGAGCTGCAGCAAACTCTTACTCTACGATGTTTTGAGCGGTTCCCGCTGCAAAGGCTTCGATATTTGCGATCGTCGTTTGGAGAATTCTTCCCAACGCTTCTACGGTGTTGAATGCGCTGTGCGGCGTGACAACTACGTTCGGCATTCTTAGAAGTATGTGGTCCGCGACCAGATTTCGCAGATCGTGCCGCTCGCAGAAAAGCGAACAGATCAGCTCAGCTTCTTCCCTGATCATCGGCTCGTCAGGCATGACGTCTAGGCCTGCGGCCGAGACTTTTCGGCTATGGAGGGCCTGGATCAAGGCTCTCGGCTCAACCAAGCTCCCGCGAGCCGTGTTTATGAGAACGACGCCATCCTTCATCTGGGCAAACTCCGCCGCAGAAATCATATTATTCGTCCCCGGCGTAGCCGGCACATGCAATGTCAAGATGTCGGCTTGCTTAACCACGGCATCGAAGGACAAATAATCGAAGCCAAGTTCTGCCGCCAGGCGGGAGTCTGGTTTAAGGTCAAAGGCGATTACGTTCATTTCGAATCCGCGGGCAATCCGGACGACATGACGGCCGATCGAGCCGACGCCCACGACGCCGAGGGTCTTTCCGGCCAAGTCGAACCCCTCAAGGCCAATGGGGCTGAATTCACCATTGCGCGCGCGCTCGACCGCCTCGCGTAGCCTGTGGCTAATCGTGAGTAGCAACGCAAACACATGTTCGGCCACGGTGGCCTCGCCGTAGGTTGGCACATTCGAGACCACGATTCCTCTTTCTTTGCAGTATCTGAGGTTGATGTGATCGTAGCCGGTCGAGCGTGTGGCTATCATTCTGATCTGTGGCATGTCTTGCAATACGCCGGCGCTAAGGTCGGAATAGACAAAGGGACAGACGATTTGCGCGTCCTGAAACCGCTTCGCATTCTCCGCGCGCAGCGGCTCCTCAAGCAGAACAACCTCGTGCTCTGCCCTCAAGCGTTCAAAAGAGCTCACCTCACGGTGTTGGACCTCGAAGGCCACGATTTTCATTGGTAAGAAGCGTCTTAGAGTCTGGCGCGGAGCGGCGCCGGCCGCTGTCGTGATTGGACATAAATCTAGGCTCGTCAGCACAAAGGGACATGCGGGGAGGCTTTTTTGGTGCGGATTTTGGGCGGCAGAGGCCGAAAGGCCCTATTCCCAGCAGCCGTTTCCCTGCTCGTTTTTGGCACCGGTTGTTGGGATCCTTGGTCCTCGGTCGCGATGGTTTGGTGCCCCAAAGCTGGGGCTTGCTCGTTCCAGAATGGAACCGTGTAACATATGCTCGTTTTTTGTAGCCGCTATGCAGTGGCGCGCTACTGTTGGTCTGGGTTTTTTTTGGGGGCGGAGGGGACCGTGCCTGTCTGCGAGCGCCACAAAAGCAACCACGGGACGTGGTCGTGAATCGTCAGCCAGAGAAGGCCTAACGCGCCCATATGTTAAGGGGCCTGATACTTAGACGACCTGCGGATGAGGCCAATGATGGCTCCGCTCCGCACGTCCTCGGTTCGGCTCGGAGCGAAGAGCCAGTCAAACGGGGGCGTTACGGTTTGGGTCCGAAAGTTAGAGAAAGAACGGGATTTCTATGACGGTCGAGGGTCGCGATCGACCCTGCCGACGCCTCGAAGCGGACGCTTAACGGCGCTCGACCATGCCATTCGGCAACTCGACTCTGCAACGCCCGGCCTGGCACGCCGGACAAACGCCACGCCAGCCGTAGTAGTAAATGCCGAGCCCTGCGAAGAGCGTCGCCCACCCAAGCGGCGTCTCGCCGATGTAGAAATTGGCGAACAGTATCACCGCGAAACCCGCGGTCAGGAATGCGTAGCGTTTTGCTTTCTCGGACATGGCGACATCCTCCTGTTGGCCCATATGGGAAGCCTGAGATGAACTCACAAGCCAGCGGCCTCGACCCAAAGAGTGGCGTCGGATATAACTAATTGGGGATCGGGCGGCGTCTCAGAGGCGGCTCGCCCAAGGTGAGCGGTAGCGTACTGCTCCTCGCGCAGGACACTGCAAATGCAGTTGCGTCAAGGGGCGCGGTGACGCCATTTGGATAATGCCGGGGGAATGTAGCGTTAGGATGACGCGTGAGTTCGTTGATCCCTCCATCCGCTCTAACGAGCCGTGGGTTCTTCGACCTGCATCGGCTCCACTCCCAACAGCTCCCACATTCCGATGCCAAGTCGTCTCGCAATCTCGATGACAATGAGTAGCGACGGGTTCGAGTCTCCCCGCAACATCAAATATAACTGCGGCAGCGAGACGCCGATGGTTTTGGCGAATTGCTCCTTATCCAATCCGCTCTCAACGTACTTTCTCTTCAGGATCATCGAAAGGTTTTTCGTCATCTGCTTTGCGGACAAGTTGCGACGATGTCCGAGCTGGCAGTCCTCCAAGAGCTCGTAAAGAGGCGTTTTCAGCTTGGCGGAAATCTTCGCAAGCATCTCGATTGAGGGGTTTGCGGCTCGACTGCGCACATAACGAAATTGAGAACCGGACATGCCGATGAACTCGGCAAATTCGGGCTTATTCATTCCGCTCTTTTCCAGATGCGCAATCAGGTTCTTCGCTAACCGCTCCAGGTGCGGAGAGGCGAGCCGATCCTCCATTGAACTCACCATCAGTCGATGATGTTCACCCGTCGGCTTCGTCGTCTTCCGACCTCGAGCCCCGCCTGCTACCCGCCTTTGATTCATGTGATCGTGTAATGTTAGATGACGGTCGCTTGTCTATTAGCATCGGAGATTCCCGTGGCGGCGCCAAGCGGAAAATCAACACTACCGCCAATTTTTTAAAAAATGCTTGCCAGAAAATTAAGAATCCCAGCGGCGCCCTACGGCGCGGGGTAACCGGTCACATGCGTGTTCGCTGGTCACCCTGCGAAAAGCCTCCTCGTCTCCCGAGATGCGTTCGTATGCAAATGCTAGAGCCTGAGCCACTGCTTTTCAGCCTTCGTTATAAAAAATGTCGGTTGTTCGCAGCTCGCCGTCGACCCCAATCGACTTTTCCCAAATTTGGACCCCGATCTCGGAGTCGTCCTCGAAGACATCGGCAAGGTAAAAGATCATCGGGCCGGGCCAGCTCTTGCGGGTTCGACATTTCGCGATCGTGAAAATTGCCTGTTCCGTCTCATAGAGCCCTCCGCACGGCTGGTCGGGATCCATGTCTTCGACGCCCTGCAAGTAGGCGTTCGCAAGCAACTTTGACCAATGGTGACGAACGATTAGCGAGCGATCCGCCGAGGGCGATAAGTGACGCAGAGGGATGGATCCCGTCAAGTCGCCCCCGAGATTGAACAGAGAAAAATCGCAAACGACGAGGGTCTCGTTATGCCTTAAGCCTGGCGCCGCTGAGGACAGAGACGCTTTCTTCCTGACGAGGCGGTGGACCTGAGGAAAATGGATTTTGAGCGGTTCGCACCATACCTCTCCCCGCCGAGCCACGCGAATCGGGAACTTAAACACCTGTACGTTCATAAACGGCAACCCCTGACTTAAGGGAAAACGAGCGGTTTCTCCATACTGCCTAAGGCCAAGTTGCGGCCATTCCACGGCGGGGGCAGGCAGAAAAGCTGACAAAATATTATAATCCGGATAAATGGCGCCCACCTTCGGGCAGAATGCCGACGCGTAGCGTCGTGCAAAGAACTTTACGCGGGTGTAAGCGTTGTCGGCTTTGGCCGCTCGCGATAACACGAGCAAAGCCGCCGCTGCGCCCGCTGATAGCCTCACAAATTGGCCGCTTGAAACCGACTGTCATGTCAGCCTCCGGGTCGGGGGCTAGTCGCGGTGCAACCGATGCCGCGGCCCTCGCTTGCGCCATTCGGGCAACGATCTCCGTCTCATGGCTTTGGTGTTCGCTCTCGCCACTTCGCCGGCGGCGGGTGAAGCGAAAAAACGGTCTTTTTGTTATCGCGGTCAATCGACAGCGGTCCGCAATTTCCAATTCTGGCAAAATATAATAAAATGCGAATCTTGAAAAGCCAAGGTGCCAACTAGGGAGTTGTAGCAGGGGTGGCTTTCTAAAGGCAAAAGACAGGAGAGAAAAACTCATGCGCAGCACAAATCTATTCATCCTGCGGGGCTACGTCGGCGCCGACGCCAAAGGCTTCGATGGCGGGAAGGTCGCCAAGTTCAGCATCGCGACAAATCGGGCCTGGAACGACCGGCAATCCGGTGAGAAGAAGGAAGCTACCGACTGGGTTACGCTGACGATCCTGAACGAAAAGGTCGCGAAATGGGCTCTTGAGAACATCAAGAAGGGCGATCCGGTTTACGCGGAATGCCGCGTCGCCGACCGCAGCTATCAAAAGGACGGCCAGACCGTTTACATAACCGATGTGATCGCCAACGTCGTCGATCGGCTCGCGCCTTCGCAACAAGCCGGCGATCAGTGAGCAGAGATACGGGCGCTTCGAGCGGCCCGGCGATTTGCAAGTCTCAGGCGAAGTCGACGACCCGGAGCATGCACTGCGAAAGTCGCGGAAGCCCCTTGGGCCGATTGGCGACCGTTCCCGCGCATCCCAAGCTCCAAGAGGCCGTCGCCTAAAAAGCGGTTTCCCGCTCCGCTGCGCGGCTCCTTCTCTTCCATGATGCGGGTTAGCGAGCTTGCTGACCCGCTATCCTGGCTTGGGCCTGCGCTCGCCCGAATCCCTCCCCCATCAATCCAGGCGGGAATGAGCGTGGAACCGGCGGGCGGGGCGGGGGGCTTCGCCAGATGATCCACTGCTACGGCCTTACCGCGCCCAAGCGCCGTGTGCTCACTGCGTAGCGATCTCCAGCCGGCGCGCGCGCGACTGAGCCGGCGGCTAAGCATTGTTGATCGGTCGCTCGACCGCTTGTCCTTGATGCCGCATGTGGCGATTTCGGGTTCATTCGTTGAAAAACGCGCGCCAATCTCTCTCGCGTCTCGGGGAGCGCCCCGTTGCTGATAGTGGCCAGGTCTATCGACGGCGAAGCCTGCTTCGGCGCCTGCGCCGAAGAATTTTCCCCTTGCCGCTGCGCGACAATTCCTCGCCAAGCAAAATTCCTCGTCACGATCGGCGCGCGGCGCTTCGCTTGCCCGCTTTGCGGCTCCGCAGTCTTCTCAGCCGTCGAATAACGACCGCCATCGCAACGGGGACGGCCCCAAACGATGGAGAGAAAAATGGCGCATCTTTGTGAAATGAACCAGATCGGCCACGTCGCTTCGATCAAGAGCGTCGGCAAGAACCTGATCGTCAAGATCGCCTCCAACGCCAACTACAAGAACGGCGTAGGCGCCTGGGTCGAGCGCACGCACTGGAATGAGCACTCGATCTTCGAGCGCCAGAGCGGTTTGCTCAAGTGGGCCTCCGAAAGCCTCAAGCCCGGCGATCTTGTTCTCGTCCGCTCTACCCCCTTCCAGACCGAATGGAAGAAGGACGGCGAAACGCACTACGGTCAGACCTTTGCGGTGAACGAACTCTCGCTCTTGACGGCGAAATCCGACAAGAAGGACAAACCGGATCAAGCCACGAAATCGCGAGGCCGACGGAGCCGCTGACGCGGCTCCTCAAGGGGGCCCTTTGGGCCCCCCCGGTCGCTGCTTGACCAGTGGTAGATCTGACGCTCGGTAGCCGGAACCACAAGCGCCCCATCAGAACCCGTTCGGTGTCATCTTCCGTGGTGCTGAAGGCAATCATAGGATCTGCCCATGTCTAAGGTTCTGTTTCTTCCGGGGGCATCGGGCAGCGCCTCTTTCTGGAAGCCGGTCGCCGACCGCGCCGGCGTGGAAGGCGTGTTTTTCGCATGGCCCGGGTTAGGCGACGAACCGGCGCGCCCTGATATCAACGGGATCGACGACCTTGTCGCCTTGGTGGCCGATGAAATCGTTGAGCCGGTCGACATCGTCGCTCAGTCGATGGGCGGCCTAATCGCTATCATGCTTGCGCTGGCGCTGCCTGGAATGGTCAAGCGTCTCGTGTTGGCTGTGACTTCTGGTGGCGTGCCGGTCGCCGATCTCGGCGGGTGCGACTGGGGGCCCGACTACTTCGCCGCATACCCGCATGCCGCCAAGTGGATTTCGGATCCTGTCGGCGATCTCTCAATCCAAATCCAATCTATCGAAGCGCCAACATTGCTCCTGTGGGGCGATGCGGACCCGATCAGTCCAGTAGCGGTCGGAAAGTGGCTGGCAGCCCTCCTTCCGAATGCGCGCCTTTGGGTCTTTCCTGGCGGGGATCACGACCTTGCCCGGACACATGTGGACGCCGTGGCGGCTGAGATTAAGCGCCATCTAGCGGCCACTTCATAGGGGAGGGGTAAAGGCTAGCATTTTCAATTTGTTAGACTGTCAAACAGGGTGGAATGCAGCCTCTGGCTTCCAGTGAGTTTTACGCCGATTGTCAAACCAGTTCTTTCTCGGGTCGCGACCCCTTATCGCTCGTAACTTAGCTCAGCTAGAGCTACCGGCTAGGGTGGCGAGACGGGCTTGCGCCACTATCACGGGGCTGGCGTTAGGCGCCACCACCACCGTCGCGTCTCTCGCTGCTGAGAGGTTCTTGGTAGGAGTGGTGCAACGCCAGCCTTGTCGCCTTGGGGTGTCGTGGGTCTGAAAAAGGCGGTTGTCCTGACGTTGCGGGATGAAGCTCGCGCCGTATGGTTAATAGATGGTTAACGTGAGGGTGAACCCCAAAAAACGAGCGGCTTGGCTTGGGCTTGAAGGAGGGTCTCCAACATGGGATGGCGACGCAAGCTCCAAAGGGAACCACCCGAACGCGACCTCATACTCATACCGATCTATGTCGCAACGGTCGGCCTGCTAATCTCTATCGCCAGTTACACGATCCCCGATGAGCGGGTCTCAGGTACGCTTTTCGGCTCCGGCTTGCTTACCGCCGGTTTCTGTATCGTCTACTGACTCGCAAATCCAAACCCGCCTTCATAAAGGCTTTGTTCTATTGAGCCAACATCATTGCACCGTTGTGCCCCGCCTACTTCGAATGGAAGGTTAGACCCATCCATCACTCGGAGTAGGCGGGCCTCTCAAGCAAATTTTTGCGGGTAGGTGACCTCACTCGTTACAGTCCCACACCCAACCTTCACCGGGGTCCCAATCCCAACAAACGCTGTGGACGTGGTGCCCCTCCTGTTTGCTCCAATCCCGGTGCTGATACCGAAAGTGGCCCCCGATGTCTTGCCGGTCACCTTGCCGCGTATTCGACGCGCTTTGCGCCATGGCAGGAAGACTCGAAGCGAGCGATAAAGCGGCAATCAAGAGTGTGAGCTTACGCATTGGACACCCCCTGTCTCGTTTACTGGACTGGATAGAAATGGGGTCTCATTCCATCTGTTGCCAGACTGAACATAGCAAAAGGTTGAGCAAACGTGTAACCTTCTTGCTGCATCTATCAGGGACACGAGCGACACCTTTGCATGAGGCAGCTTCGGCTCCCCCGTCACTCCGAACTTTGACCGTAAGGTCGCTGCGTTGTTCCGGCGTGAGCTTATCGACCATGGGCAGGTTATCGGGGGTTACGGTGAAAGCCTCGCAATGGTCCAGCCCGATACGTTATAGCTTCGACCAATCTCTGCAAGAGTCATCACCGTTGTCGCGCCGTTGGATCGCCTCCATCCTCTGGTGGTCCGTGAGTTTAGGCTTGCGGCCAAGCCGTACACCTCGCGCCTTGGCGCGCTCGCGGCCTTCGCTGGTGCGGGAACGGATCAACTCGCGCTCGAACTCGGCGAGCCCTACCAGAACCGTTGAGCAAGAGCGCTTGATAGAACGTGCCGCCGCCCTGCAAGGCCGTACGGTGACGGATTTTGTTCTAACCAGCGTTCAGGACGCTGCGCGCCGAGCCATCGAGGAGCATCAAATCCTCAATCTCTCGTTGCAAGACAGCCAAGTCTTCGTTCAGGCGCTCATGGAGCCGACGCCCGTCAACGATCGCCTACGCGATACGATCCGTCGTTATCGTCAGCGCGCTGGCGTCTAACACGTGGGCGACGAAAAGGCGGACGGGCTGCGGAGTGAAGTGCTTGGCGTCCAACACGACCGCTCGGGTTTCGAGAGCGGCGTCGAGCCCCTCGACCGATATTTTCGGACGCAGGCCGGCCAGGACGCCAGAAAGAAATTGGCGGCGCCTTTTGTCCTCTTGTTGGAGGGCGGGAATCTGGCGGGCTATTACACCTTGTCGTCGACGGCGTTGAAGTTGCCTGAACTCCCCGAGACGCTCGCTCCCAAACTACCTCGTTATCCCCTCGTGCCGGCGACGCTGCTCGGCCGCCTCGCAATTGATCGAAGGCATCAGGGAAAGGGCTATAGACGGTTCCTTCTTGCCGACGCCCTTTATTGGGCGTTGCGTAGCGAGATCGCGTCCCTTTGCAGTGGTCGTCGAGGCTAAGGACGAGAACGCGGAAAGGTTCTATTTGCGCGAAAGCTTTCTTCCTTTCCCGGATCAACCGAGGAAGCTATTTCGACCGATGGCAGATATCGAAGCGCTCTTTCGATAATTCGGGCGAGGCATCAACCTTCCCCTTTGACGCCTACAGCGCCGAGCCAAATTGCCGACCGTGCGCCGACATAGGCCCCGACGCTAAAGAGACATGCGCCGACGAGCATTCCGACGATGAGCCACTGAATCATTTGCCGCCTTGCGACGTCACGGGCCACATCTCGGGCCGCCGTCGCAATCGCTTTTGCCAAGTCCGCTTTCGCCGACTCAGCGCCTGCTCGAATCGTCGCCTCTGCTGCCACTCGTGTTTCCGAGAGAACGCGTTGCGCTTCCGCCGCTATCGCTTTCGGGAACTGCCGATAGAGTCCTTCGTAGTACTGAAGCGCGAAAATCACGAGCCAAAGCGCGTCATTTTCCCGCAGACCCAACTCGGATTGAACCCGTCGCAGCTGCTCGCGCTCGCGTTCGGTCGCTGCGCGTCCAAGCAGCCTTTCGAAGCTCGAAAGCGAAGTGGCCGCGTCAGTCATTGGCGACGATCGTCGCAAACACCTTGTTGACCTCTTCGAGCCAACGCCGCAGTTCAGCTCGATTGCCGATCGGCATGGTTTCCCATGCGCGCGCGATGCTCAGGCGATTGCTGTAGAGATCGTCGCTCACGCGATCGGCCATGTCGGGGAACAGCAGGGAATGCCCGCCCTGTTTCTCGACCGAGGCCTTCACCTTGGAGCCATTGTAAAGCTCGAATTTCGCGTCGGCTCCAAAATAGCCGTTCTTCAGGACGTGCACTCGCGAGTTCGGAATCGCGTCGACATAGTCCTGTAGCAGTTCAAGGCTATCGCGCTGACGATTGACGACCCATAGCGTCACGAGTTCGCGCTCGAGCTCTTCGAGAGACTGGCTGAGCGTCCGGCCATAAGCGGCGACGCCCATGTTGTTTCGCGCCGCCGTGTTGACGACAACGATGCTGTCTTTGTTTTCGTCGCAGATATTGACGAAGCGAATCCAACCGTCCGCCTCGTCCAAATTTACGAGCTCGCAGACCACCTCGTTTTCGTATGATTTGAAAACGTCTGGGTTGGAGGTGTCGGCGTCGATGACGAAGACCTCTTCGCCTCTTTGGGTCAGATTGTGGACGAGCGCCATCGAAACGAGCGACTTCCCGACCCCGCCCTTGCTGCCGCCCACCACGTAAATCGCCTTGCTCATTAAGCGCGCTCCTAAATTTGCTCGCGGTCTCGTCGAATGGAAAAGGATGACGCTCGAGGAACGGATGGATCGTCCGATCTTCCGGCCCTCGCCGCCTCGGGTGCCCGGATGATCGGGCTTGGCATTGGCGGGACCGGACGCGCTGCGCCCTGTTCCGATCTTGTGCCATTGTTCCTGGGCGCCGCCTGCGCAGCGCCCGAAGGTTGCGCCGCCTCTGGAGGCGCGGGCTGAAGGTTCACGCTTCCCGTTTTTGGCGTCTCGCTACGCTCGCCTCCCCTCCCCTTACGCTTTTCGCCGAGGTGCCGACGCAACGTAGCGATGGAAACATTGAGGCCATCCGCTGCGAGCATTTCTTGAATGTCCTTATAGGAGAGGTTTTTTTCCTTGCAGGCCTTCGCGATCTCGTCGCGCATGGACCGCAGCAGCGCGGCGAAGGTGAGGCTGCGCTCGCGCTTTGGAGCGGCGAGCAGCCGTTGTTTCAGCTTCGCCTTCTGATCTTCGAGATCCATGCGCGCAAAATATAATAAAATGGCAATATCTGCAACCGGGCGTCATGCGGAAGCGCGCAGTGGGCGCGGAGGATGAATAATCGCTTGGGCGTCCCCTGAGCTCGGTATGAGCACGGCATGAGCTTTTAATGAGCATGGGGACGCATTTGGCGCTCTTCTCGTAAGCGTTCAATGAGATCTATGGAGCTTTGTATGGGCACGAGCGAACTACCCTGCGCATCGGCTGGGTTTCTGTTAGGACAGTTGATGTAATTTGATGTAAATGACGCGCGCGGAGGCGAGCACTAAACGAGTAATGCATGATTGAATATGAGCATGTTGATGATTTAATACTTTTGGAGATTGATTTCCTCTTGGCAGGATACCGAAAATGTAGCACATTTTCTTATGTGCCCTCGCCGGGCGGGCTATCTTGGGTCCGGCAGTTTGGCCAAGCCAAACCGAACCCTCACGGCAGAGCTGAGACATGGCGGACAAGCAGACGGGTTCCCGCCGTAAGGCAGTGACGCGCAGCGTCCGTATGAGCGCGCAAGAACACGCGCTCTTTGGGGAGTTTTGCGAGTCCTTGAATGTGACGCCAAGCGAAGCATTGCGGCGCTTGGCGAGATCCGCCGCACTTTTGGGACCGACGTTCACAGGCGAGGCGCGCGTCGAAGTCATTGCGCTCACCCGACAAATGCGCGCCGTCGGCAATAATCTCAACCAGGCCGTCCATCACATGAATGCGGGACATGTGATCCAAAGCGAAGATATGAAGGGTCACCTGGAAGCGGTCAGCCGCGCAATCGGCGAGCTCGATCGCCTCTATCGGTCGCTTTGCGTCAAATCCTATCGACGCGCGGAAGCTGTTGTCGCTGGGCGGTCGAAATGATTGATCTTGTCGCGTATGACCTGCGTCCCCTGTCCGAGCGCTTGCGCGGGATCAGAACGGCAAGGGATTTTCGCGCACGACGGGCGCTACTCGAGGCGATGGATTCTGGGGCGCCTCTGGGAGCAGCGGGCGCCTCCCCTGCCCGCTCGTCGCCATTGTCTCGAACCCCTGCAAACGGCCTGCCCTATTCGGGGCCGGGCGCTCCGTCGGGTCGCGCCGGCGAGAAACTCGAAGACGAATGGGCCCTGCGACGGCCGGGAAGCGGGCGCGGCGGGGAACCGGCGATTCGCCCGGCGTCACGGTTTCCTCCGGGAGTGAAGCCTTTATCAGCCGAGGCCGCTTCTTCTGGATCCTCAAGCCCCGCTGCATCGATTGCCGCCAAGGCCGGTCTCGCCGCCGGCTCGCAAGCCGCCGTCGTGAAGCTCGCGAGCTACGGCTCGGGGAGCGCGCGCGCCGCCTCGCTTCTTAACTATCAGAGCGATAAGGGCCAGCTCACCCTCGAACGCGAGGATGGGACTCTCGTGACCGGCAAGGCCGCCGTCGACGATCTCGCCGCGCACTGGCGCGAAGATGACGCGCGCGAGCCTTCGAACGATATTTTCCGCGTCACGTTCACATTCGAGGGCAGGCTCGGTTCCGAGGAAGCGCGGGTCGGCCTCGCGGTCGCACTCGACGACCATCGTTACGCCTGGAGGCTGGAGGAGCGGGACGACTCTACGCTCGTGCATCTCGTCGCTGTCGCCGCTGGCGCGCGGCAAGACGGAAACGGAAAAAAGGAGCGGATTTACGCCAACGCAAAATCTTTTCGTTGCTTCCACGACAAAATCGAGGACGCCTTCGGCCGCGACGTCGATCTCTCGGCGCCCGTTTGGGCGCATGGCGTCGAGGGTGCGACGACTCAGCTTGCTGCGCTCACCAAGGCAGGCGCGCTTCCTGCGGAGACCGACGCCGGTATGAGTCTGGAAGAAGCCGCCAATCGCCACTTTGCAAAACAGCCGAGCAACGCGAACCGCCCGAAGCCTGAGAATTTTAACCCGGCGCTGGAGATCGCCAAGACCTGGCGCCCCGCCATGAGATCGAGCAGCCCGCGGGATTTCGCGCATGTGATCTTGAGCGCGAAGCCGGGAACCGACAAGGAGGCCTTCATGGATGCCGCGCGCGCCACCCTCGCGCGCGAGTTCACGGGCCACGAGTATGTTTTCGTGATGCACACGAACAGGCAGCACATTCATGTCCATGCTGCCGTGAGGCTAACGAGCGCCACGGGCGAAAAGCTGCATCCTGGAATTCAGGATTTCAACCGATGGCGGCAAAGGCTCGCCGAGGAAGCGCGCAAACGTCAGATCCCCATGGAGGCTATTCGTCGCTTCGATCAGGCTCACGCGCCTTCCTATCGGCTCAAGGACGTGAAAATGGTCGAGCGCGGTATTGCGCCGGAAAGCGTCCGGCGGCGCGTTGAGCGGGTGCAGAACCGTGAAATTCACCGACCCACGCGCGAGGAGGGTCGTCGCCGCGCCGCCGAGGCGGCCTCTGAATGGAAATCATTGGCCGCGCGCCGTGCGGCTGTTCTTCCGCCGCTCGCCACAGGCGCACTGCGGCTCTTTCGCGCCGAGGCGGCGAATGATGGTTCTCACCGCGCGCCCCTCTTTTCCATCGATCGTGCGCTTGCCGAGTTCTCTGCCGCGAAAAGTGGCCCGATGCGGCTCGTCTATTTGGATGTTCCCGCTAAGCGAATTTTCGAGCTGCGCCCGTCGCGCGAGCTACCGGCGCGAGTCTTCGTCGTGCCCCCTGCCCTCAACGCGCTCCGCAAGCCCGTCGACTGGATCGACGAAGGCGCCGTTTTGCCTTTCCAACGGCGCGTCGACGCCGCGCTGACGCCGCGAGCGCAAGAACAGCCTATTGTTTCCAAGGAGGATAAAGCCATGCGAACAGCCGAAACGATGGAGGCCGCCCGACGCAATATGGCTGACGCCATGGACCGTCTAGGCGGCTACCTGCCCGAGGGCGCCGTCAAGGATGATCTGATGCGGCGGTCGCGCGACATTCTTGCTCGCGCCGAAGGGGCAACCAAAGAGCAAGAGCGGCTCGACCGTAATCCAGGGCAGATCGTGGGCGACCGTTTCGTGGAGCCCGAGCCACGAAACGTCGGCGCTCTGTTCACTAATGAGAAGAAGGGGACGGAGATCCACTACAACCGCCATGATCGAGAGACTGGCGCGTTCCAGACTCTTGCTTTCATAGACAGCGGCAAACAGCTCGACATTCGCGATTGGGGCAACGGGGAGAGCGTCAATGCGGCTCTGAAGCTCGCCTCTCAAAAATGGGGAACGCTGAGCGTCAGCGGAAGCGACGAATATAAAGAAACCGTCGCCAGACTTGCGGCGGAGAATGGCTATGAGATCACGAACCCGGAATTGCAGGACCGCATTCGCGAACTGCGCGCCGAGATCGAAGCTCGGCGCGCGACCGTGACAGAAGGAAACGAGCGGCCCGGGACGAAAGAAAAGGATACACCGGTGGAACCCGTCGCGCCCGCTTCGGCATACCGTCAAAGCCCCGATCAACCGGCCCTCAACACGACGCCAGCCGAGCGTGCGATCGAGCTTAACAGCATCCGCGTACGCGTTGACTCCGAGGCGGAGCGCGAAGCCCACCAAGCTGCAGACGCCGAGGAAGCTCACGAAACCAACGCCGCTACCGGCAGCGAAGGCAGACCATACCGCGCCCCAGAGGAGGCCCGAGCGGCCCGAGAGGCGGAACGGGCCATGGACAACAGTCCAGCCCGCGAAATTCCAGCGGATCCCGCGCAAAGCGAGGCCATTCAGGCCCTTCGGTTTGAGCAAAGACGCGTGCTCGATCAAGCTAACCGCGACGAGCAAAGACGGATAGACGCGGAGAATGCCGAACGCTTCCGCCAACAAGAGCGCCGTCAGGGTCGAGATGAAGCCGAAGGCGAGTCGATGTAGCGCCGCTGCGGCCATCTCGCAGGAGAGGCAGCCGCTTCATCAGGAAGTGTGTTGAGCCCATTCGGGCCTTGATCGCGCCGAAGCCGTGGAGCGCGCTTACGGACGTCGCACTTGCGACGAGAGCATCGTGCTGCTCCGCGGCGGCGGGCGCTCATGGCGCTCGTCTGGTCGCTTATTTTGGCGTACTCGCTTTTGCGCGTTGTCGACGGGCGGCGGGCCATATAAGAGGGAGGCTTGATCGGATGTTCTGTATTTGTTCCGTCGCTCGTTAGTGGTATAAAGGCGGGACCAGATGAGAGGAATTCGGCACCGTGGCACGCCCCTATGCGCAGGAAATGGGTAGGCTTACGCAGACACTGGCATGGGCTAGCTCGGCGCCCATCGACGATCTAGTGCGTGCGGTCGGCGCGGCCGCGCTCGGTCCGCTGGTCGCGGTCGGCTCAGGAGGGTCGCTCAGCGCCGCGCATTTCCTGGCGCAGACTCACCAGGGGCTTGCCGGGCAGCTTGCACGGATCGCCACCCCTGCGGAGCTGCTCAACGAGCCGGCGCCGCGCACAGCGTCCATTTGGCTGTTGAGCGCCGGCGGCAGCAATGTCGACATCAATGCTGCATTCGAAGATGCGGTGGTGCGCGAACCCCGGCAGCTCGCGGTCTTGTGCGGCCGCGCGCGGAGTCCGCTGTCGGCGGCGGCACGGCGTCATGCCTATAGCGATCTGCTGCTGTTCGAGCCTCCAGCGGGCAAGGACGGCTTTCTCGCCACCAATTCTCTGTTCGGCTTCGCCGCCTTGCTAACGCGCAGCTATTTGACAGCAACAGAGTCGATCGTCGGCTGGGACGCGGTCCAGCACCAGATCGAGCAACTCCTCTCTGAGGAAGACCTTGCTCGATGGCGAGACGCGACCGCGCCGATATGGGAACGCTCGACTACGATCGTGTTGCATGGTCCGAACGCGCGCGTCGGGGCAATCGATCTTGAATCGAAATTCACGGAGGCCGCGCTCGGCAATCTCCACTATGCCGACTGGCGTAACTTCGCGCACGGGCGTCATCACTGGCTCGCGAAGCGCGGCGAGCAGAGCGCAATTATCGCGTTGATCGGAGATAACGATGAAAGGGTGGCAGAGCGCACGCTCGCGCTCATTCCGGATGAGATACCGATCGCCCGCATCAAGCTGCCCGGGCCGCCGACCGCGGTGGCGCTTGGCGCGCTGGTCGCGTCCTTGCGGGTCACGGGGTGGGCCGGCGAGGCCCGCGGCATAGATCCTGGTCAGCCTGGCGTACCGGAATTCGGACGCAAGCTGTATGGTCTGCGAGTCGTAAGCAGCGCCAAGGCGCGCTCTGGCGGAGCGGAGATCGTCGCGATCGAACGCAAAGCGCTTGCATCCTGTGCGACATTGACCAACCGTGGGCAATTGGCGTTCTGGCAGAATGCGTACAAAGGCTTTGACAGCAAATTGCGTAACGCCGCGTTCGTCGGCGCTGTACTGGATTATGACGGCACCATCGTAGATACGCGCACCCGAACCTTGCCTCCGGCGGAAGACATCGTGCAGGCCCTCATCCGCCTGACCGAGAACGGATTTGCATTGGCGATCGCGACCGGGCGCGGAAAGTCGGTGCGCAAGTCCCTGCGTGACGCGCTTCCAGAGGCGCTGTGGCCGAGCGTCACCGTAGGCTATTATAATGGTCTTGAGATCGCGCCTTTGATTGATGACGACACGCCGGACCACAGCGCCCAGCCATCGCGAGCGCTCGCGGCGGTCGCCTCCCGTCTCCGCGCCCAGCCGGAAGTCGCACTGTGCGCCGAGCACACGGATCGCGCGCATCAGATCACGTTGGAGCCGAGGCATGCCTTGCATGAGGACCATCTCTGGCTGCTCGCGCAACAGGCCATTCTGTCCGAAGGCGTCAGCGGCGTGCACATCGTGCGGTCGAGTCATTCGATTGACATCATCGACGCGAGCCGTGCAAAGGGCGCTGTCGTTGACGCCATGCGGGAAAATGCCGGCGATGGCGCGCTCTTGTGCATCGGTGACCGCGGCCGCTGGCCCGGCAATGATCATGAATTGCTGGCAGAGCCATTTTCGCTTAGCGTGGATGAGGTCAGTCTCGACCCCGCCACCTGCTGGCACCTCGGGCCAGTGGGATCGCGCGGGCCATCGGTGCTGCTTGGCTATCTAGAAAGACTACAGCTGCGTAACGGTCGCTTTGTTTGGGAATGAGCCAAGTGCTTGCGCGCGCGCCTCGCCGAGCGCACGCAGAAGGTGTAGGTTCGTTTTAGAATCGCCCTCGCAGGGAGCAAAGTCCGATGCCCAGTAAGTCCCAGAGCGCTCCCAGGCCGGCTGGGGCAATCAAGTCGTCGGGGGCGTCCGTGAAGAAGGCTGAGGGGCCAAGACATCCAAATGCCTTTGGTGCGGGTTTGATTGCGCTCGACCTGATCGTCAGCGCTGATTCGCCTTCGTCGTTTGGGGCGCATGCGGGCGGCACATGCGGCAATGTACTGACCGCGCTCGCTTATCTGGGATGGAATTCTTATCCGATTGCGCGCCTGGGCGACGATGCGGCATCGCAAGTCGTGCGCGCCGATCTGAGCCGATGGGGCGTGCATCTCGACCATGCGAGTTGCACGCCGAGCGCCCATACGCCGATCATCGTTCAACAGATTAGGCGCAAGCGCGACGGCACACCCACCCATTCCTTCTCTTGGGCCTGCCCGCGCTGTGGCAAACGGTTGCCGAGCTTTCAACCGGTTACGCGCGCCGTCGTGGAGGGTGTCGCCCCGGATTTGCAGGGCTCGACGGTCTTCTTCATGGATCGGCTGTCGCGGGGCATCCTGGATCTGGCTGCAATCGCCGCGAAGAGTGGCGCCTTGATCATGTACGAGCCGTCGGGCGTCGCTGAACCCCGGTTGCTGAAGGAAGCTATCGCGTTGGCGCATGTCGTGAAATATGCCGAGACGCGTCTTGCGAAGGTCGAGGATCTCTGGAGTCGCGACACAGCGACCATGATCGAGATCCAGACCTTGGGCGATCGTGGGCTGCGCTATCGGCATAAGCTCGGCGGCCAGAGAAGCGGCTGGCTGGCACTACAAGCGATCGATGCGCCAAGGCTGATCGACACCTGCGGTTCGGGTGACTGGTGCAGCGCGGGCTTCCTGGCCGAAACCTTTCGGCTCCAGCCGGCGGGGCTTCAGAAACTAAGGCCGACTCAGCTGACGCAGGCGCTCCAATATGGCCAAGCGCTGGCCGCCTGGAATTGCGGCTTTGAAGGCGCGCGCGGCGGCATGTACGCGTCGACAAAGAGCGCGTTTAAAGGGCAGATTGCAAAGTTGCTCGCCGGCGACATTCCGGCCCTTCCGGCGTCCGCAAAAGCGCCTATGGCAGCCGAGCATCTTGCCTGCCCTGCGTGCGTGGCGTAAGCGCGCTGATGGGGAGGAATGATTGAAAGAAGAGCTCGCGCAGAGTCTGCTCGCTCTGGTGATGGATTGGAAGGAGGATCGCGTCGTCGAAGAGCTTCCGCATCTCGATCGGATGGCGCGCTTCAAATATGACGAGTATCAGCAGTTCGGGCCCGGACAGAAGTTTCTCGAGGCGCTGTGTCTTTGGCTAAAGCAATTCGGCTCGAATGCCGAACGTGAGACGGCTTATGCATTTGTGCGCGATCGTGTTGTCTTCATTTCGGCGGCCGACATGCGCCATCTCGTCGAGACCAGCTTTCCGGACGTGATTCGTCCGTCGTTGATCGCCGATGCCGCGGGCGGTATCGGGACCGCGCCGTATCGCGTCACCGAAGTGATCCGCCATGCGGCCTACGCGCGTGCGCTGCGTCAGACCCTATTCCTCGGCCTAAGCGACGGCTCGCGCATGGACATCTTCCGGCGTGCGGCGGCGCTCGACAACGAGCAGGTCTGGCAGGCCTATGAGATCAGCAAGCCGAAGTCGGCGGGCATGCTTAAAGATCTGCGCGTGGCTCTTGGCGACAAGGACGCGCAATTCACACGCATTGTCCTCATCGATGATTTTTCGGCAAGCGGTATCTCCTATATCCGCAAGGAAGGCGATGAGTGGAAGGGGAAGCTGGTCAAGGCACTGAAGCAATTCCAGCCCAACAAGGACGCATCGTGCCTAATCAAATATGCTGAGATCAAAATGCATATCGTGCTTTACGTCGCGACCAAGGCCGCGGTCGGTTATATCAGCGAGGAGCTTGCGGATTATTGTGCCGAGCAATCGATCCCTGTTCCAGACATCACTGCGGTGTACGAGCTGTCGCCTGGCATGGCGCTGGACTACGCGCGTGACGGGGATTTTCTGAAATTGATCGATGGCGATTCCTACTACCGAACCCGGCCGCTCGACGAGCATGAAGCGAAGGGCGGAACGGACACGATGAAGCGCGGCTTCGCCGCCTGTGCCCTGCCGCTCGTGCTTGCGCACAATTGCCCCAACAACAGCATCTACCTTCTCTGGGCGGACCCGCTCGAGAAGGGGAGTGCGCGTGGCCTTTTTCCCCGAATCGTGCGGCATCGCGAGGTAGCGTAGTGGCCCGCAACGCTTTCGCCATCCGAACCTCCGAGACATCCTCACCAGACGAGGTGTTCTCGCGCTATTTCGCGTCCGAGGTCCTGAGCATCCTTCCGCAGGATCTCTTCGCCACAAGCGCGCTCGTGCTGCGCAGCGCGCCTGGCGGAGGCAAGACCTCGCTCTTGCGGATATTTACTCCTGGACCGCTCATCCAAGTTATTCGCAATCGCCACCTTTCGCCGCACGAGGAAATTCATCATAGCCTTGCTCAGCTCGGCGTGGTCGAGGAAGCCACGCCGCTCGCGTTTGGCATTCTGGTTCCCTGCGCGAGTGGCTATGCTGAGATCGGCCCTCAACTCGAAGAACGCACTTCGCGCGCGCTCTTCCGTGCTCTAGTCAATGCGCGCATCATCCTGCGGACATTGCGTGCGCTTTGCACGCTATATGATCTTGATTATCCAAATGGGCTGAGCGCGATTATCTGCGACTATACGACGTCCTTATTCGATGAAGGGCCTGTCCCGCGTACGGCCGATCTTGGTACGCTTCGCGCTTGGGCAGAGGATGTTGAGTCCCGCTGCTTTGCCCAGCTCGATGCGGTTGGGAGCGCTAGTGTGGACCTACCCTTGCATATGCATTTCGACGCCGTACTGTGGCTCTCGCAGATCTCTCTCAAAGTGCATGGCAGGGCAGTAGCGGCACGGCCCATCGTTATGTTCGATGATGTGCATCGACTTCGTCCATGGCAGCGAACCCTGTTGTACAGCGAACTGTTGGACCACCGCTCCGGTGCCTCGGTCTGGTTTGCTGAGCGTACTTATGTGATCAATCCGTCCGAATTGCTGACGGGTGCGATCCCTCGCCGGGACTATGAAGAAGTACGTATAGAGCAGGCTTGGAGCAAGGCGAGGCCCAAGCAATACGTGACCTTCGTAACGTCGATTGCAGATCGCCGCATGGCTCAGATGCGTTCCGACCTTGAAAGCTTTGGCGACTGTCTTTCGAACAGCGTCACGGACTATGCGACACAGGACAAGATCGCTAAGGCGTTGCCAAATCTTGAGCGAAAGATTCGCGAGCTCGCTGCTGGAACTAGCCTATTTGACCAATGGATTGCTAATGCAGAGGTGTACGATGCCGAACCGTTCAACAAGGCGATTGAATGGACGAGGATCGGCATTCTCATCTCGCGCGAGAAGCAGAAATCACAACATTCCTTAGACTTAATGCCGCTGTCGGATGAAGAGCTCGACGAGCGAACCGGTTCTGGGGTGCCGCAGGCGGCGGAGCGTTTCGTCTGCACGAACCTTGATGTACCGTATTTCTACGGGATCGAACGCGTCGTTCGGCTGAGCTCATACAATGTAGAGGAATTTTTGCAGATTTGCGCGGTGCTCTACGAGCACATCTATGCACAGAAAATCACGCGTTCTCGCGGCGGCGGGCCGGTCTCTGTCTCTGCGAAAAGCCAGAATGACGCTCTGGTGAAACTGGCTGAGAAGCGACTCAAAGAATTACCACGCCTTTTCGCGCTCGGGCCTCAGGCGCAGCGTCTCATCGAGGCGATCGGCCAAATGTGCCGTGAGAAGACCTACGAGCCAAACGCCCCATATGCGCCGGGCGTAACGGGGATCGCGCTGTCGAGCCAGGACCGGGAGAGGCTTGTACAGGCCGGGCGCGACGGACCAGGCAACCCTTATTTCGAGCTGGCCTCGACAATCAGTTCCTGTGTGGCACAGAATCTCTTCGAGGTTCGGGACAATCACAAACAGGACAACAAGATGTGGGTCGTTCTGTATCTAAACAGATTGTTTTGCGCGCATTATCACCTTGTCTATCACGTTGGCGGCTGGCAACGCGTGTCGCTCCGGCGGCTTCAGGATTGGTCGCATGGCGTCGTGCCCCGCGCGAATAACAAGATGACGCTGGTTTGAGCATGTGGTGGGACCCATATAATCTCTATCGCTCCGAGCAGTTTCGCGGCTTTTGGCGCAAGCATCTCGAGGCGCACGGGAGACGGCTGCTGTTCATCGTCGGCGCGGGGTTCGATCCGCGAGTGATCGGACCGGCGAAGGAGATCATCGCGTGCGCGCCCGGCGTGGCGCGCAGATGTTTGGCGATTGACATGTCCGAGGGATACGGAACGGATGAGGCCGCGTCCGACCTTGGCGCTCAGAACCGCGCGGGCCTGCAGGCGCTCTTTCCTGGCGACGCGCTGGAAATCCGTCACCTAATCACGACCGACGCCGATGGCATCCGCGATGTGTCGCGAAGCGCGGCAGTGCTACTGGCCGACTTTCAGACCTGGATAGGCGACTATACGGACATCATCGTAGACATCAGTGCGCTTCCCCGCCTCGTCTATCTCACTGTCCTTAACACGCTGCTCAGCCACTTAGTGAAACCTGACGCCGTGGCGCCACTCGGCTCCTCGATCAACCTACACGTCGTTTATGCGGAGTCCGCGACGATCGACAACTCAATCACCAAGTTCGAAATTGAGACGGATCTTGCGCCGATCCAAAGCCTGGCGCTCCGGCTCGACGAGGAGGCCTCGCTTGGGTGGCCGATCGTGTGGTTCCCGGTGCTCGCGGAGGATGTGCTGGAGCAGCTCACGCGCATCGGCGAGCGTACCGATCCGGATGAGATCTGCCCGGTGCTCCCCGTGCAGTCCGCCGACGCGCGCCGCGGAGATGATATTATCAATACGCTAGGCGAGTTCCTGTTCGATCGGTACGATGTAGATGTTCGCGATATTCTGCGGGCCACGGAGTGGAATCCATTTCAACTATACCGCTGCCTGATGCAGACGATGGCCCGTTACGAAGAAAGCCTGAAGCTGTTTGGGGGAGCGCGGTTTGTCCTTTCGCCCCTCTCGAGCAAGGGCTTGTCGATCGGCTGCTTACTGGCGGTTTTCGAGAAGCGCGCGACCGGCAATCGCGCCGGGGTTCGTGTCGGCATGGCGCATGTGGAGTCACGGCGTTACGGAGCGGCGCAGGTTCCGAAGGACGTGGAATACCAACTTATCTCCGCTTGGATTGCGGGCGAATGTTACGATGTGCCACCGTCGGCGGTCGCCCCAAAAGTAGCGGTGGAAGCGCAGGCCGAGCCGTCGGGCGCGGCACCCGAGCAGAAGACAGTCGACCCCGGCGTGGCGCGCTCCAAGCCTGCCGATCAATCGACTGCGCGTCGTGCGCGATCGCGAAAGGGAGTGGACTAAAATTGTTGTTCATCGGAATCGTCGAGGGGCGCATTACCTATAACAAGGAAGCGCGGCACCTCACGTGAGCGGCATGATTGGCCCGCAGTCGCGGTGGGCGTGAACAACTGTGGTTCCAGTACGCTGGACCAAAGTCGGCTTTTGGGAAAGAAGAAGCAGCCGTGAATGCAGAAGATGGCGCGCGAAGCCGTAAATCCGCTTCTCAGTAAAGATGGCAGCTTCCTTTGTGCACCTATGTCCTTTGAACACCTAAGCTACAACCTCCAAGGTCGCCTGCCATTGCCCAAAGCGTGAGACGCGGAGCCAGGTCTGTTGGTCACGCTTCACAGCGCAATTGTGTGATTATCACCCGCGCGCGTCCTACATTATAGGAGTTCGTGCAAATCATCTGGCGTGTCTTGGAAAAGACTCGCGGCCGCTTCCAGGCCCGCTACGGCTGCTTCGAACTCCGCTCGCCTCTCTCCCGTCACGCACGACGCGACTGCGGCCTTTACATCCTCTACCCACTCGGCGGCTTCGGAACTGACGGCAGCTACGAGCCCGAGCATATCCGGCGGTTCGGGCGTCTTCTCCACCATGCCCCCGGCACCCGCGCTCGCCAAGGTGATGGACGGCGGCGGTGGCATTAAATCAGCTGGGGAAGGCACAGGGGCGACGCCACGTAAATCGTGAGACCCAGGTTCGGTGTGAGCCGCAACACCCGCCCTTTCGGCGCGGTCCGCATTGAGAAGATTTCGGGCGGCGACGATTTCCGCGCGCACCGACCTAGTCAAAACCTCCGGCGGGTCCGCGCGTCGTATCGTGAAGCGGCGCGGCTTCTTCAGAACGGCGACCGACTGAGGCGCGGTCCGAAGCTGCTTGCAAAGCGTAGCTACCGGCTCATTGCTCGCTTGGTTCATCGCCGCGACAAAAGCCACGCGGAAAGGCTCAGCGTCAACGAAGATTTCCTCTGCGACCGCCATCACGCGCGCAAACGCTGCGTCGTGCTTCGCCCCATGTGCAGCAGACACGATCGTCGCTCCCGCATCAGTCGACCAGTCCGACGCGAGGCCGGCAGCCCCTACATCCGGCACGCTCAGTTGAGCGCTGAAAGGCGCCGACGCCGCGACCTTCCGCTTGTATCCGCCATCCATGAAAAAGTTAATCTTATCCAAAACCGCCGCGTAATGGCCGCGAACCAGCAGAACAGACTTTTTACTGTCCAACCGGCGAAGGGCTTCCGGCGCCATCAGGGGCTCGAGTTCCCACCGCCCTTGCGTCGTGCGGCTGGCGCGGGGCGTGCCGCCCACGAGGCTGCCGCCGCCGATCGACGTCCCCCAGCCTTCGCGGCGAATGTAGTGCTTTCCGATTTCGTCGGCGCAATATTTGGCGGTCGTTTCGTCGCCGACGCCGATCAAGAGCTTCACGTCCATATTGCCCACTAGCATGTCCCGAGTCGGCTTGCCGTAGCGTACGTCCAACTGGGTCAGGCCCTGCGCGATGACCGCGATTTGGAACCCATAGCCGGCGACGAGCGGCGCGCGATCGACGATTTCGGGCATGCGACCGAACTGATAGAATTCATCGAGCATCAGGAGGAGCCTATGCGGCTCGTCGAGGCCAGGAAGGCTCCTCAACAACACGTCGTGAACCTGCTGAACGAGCAGACGCACGACCGCTTCAACCGAACCGAAATTGCCGACCGGTGTGCCGATCAAAATCGTAAACGGCTTTCGTCGCAGGTCCGCGATGTTGAAATCGCAGCGGCTCGTCACATCGTCGACCAGCTTGTTGTTCCATCCATCAAGCGCCGTGACGATATGCGCCTCGAAGGACATGCGCTGCTTTTCTTCGCGGCCAATGTGCTGCCGAAACTTATCCGCCACGAACTCGTTCAGGTCGGGCTCGGCGACGAGAATATCGGCCATCACGGCGGCAAGGCTGCGGCCTCGGCTCATCATCTTAAGCGCGGATTTTATCGTGCGCTGGCCGCGCATCGTGTCGCTGTCGAGCACATAGCCTAAGAGGCCGGCGAAGAGTCCCCGCGCCGTTTCCGCCCAGTAAGAATCTCCTGTCGCCGGCGTCGGAATGAGGCTTCGCGCGATATTTGCCACATCGGTCGCCCGTTCCGGCCAATCCGACACGAGATCGAGGGGGTTCCAACAATGCGATTCCGCCGAACCCGGCGAAAACAGGAAAACCCGTTGGCCCATGGCCGCGCGGGCGGCGCCGATTTCTGTCCACATTTCGCGCTTTATGTCCAAGCCGATCAAAGAGCCGCGCCATTCAAGCGCATTTGGGAGCACGAAGCCGACGCCCTTGCCTGCGCGCGTCGGCCCGTTCACATAGATGTGACTCGCGCCGCTGTAGCGCACGTCCTTGCCGTTAAAGCGTCCGAGGAAAATCGAGTAGCCGGGCTCGCCGTTCAGCAAATCCGCTTTGCGCAGATCTTTGAGCGCCGCGAGTCTCGAGCCCCCGAGCGGCGGCCTTATCGCGCGAACGCCTTGAACAATCTGCATGGCGATCACGGCGACGACAACGACAGCGATCGTGGCGCCGAGCGTCGCTCGCGCCACCAAATTCTGGACGACTGGATCTCCCCATTCGCTTTGAGCCGCGCGCAGGGGCAGCAGTAGTTCAAATCCTCGGGTAAAACGCGTCCAGAGCAGCCAGCTATGCGTGCGCCAGGCGACCGCCAGCGCGTAGGACGCCTCCCAGAGAAGGAAGGCGGCCGCCAAGACGCAGAGCGCGCCGAGGAAATAGAGCATCCAGCGCATCGGCCCTCTCACGCCTTCTTGCCAAAGCCCCGGAAATAAATTTCCGCGACGCCGCGCGTCGGCCGGCGGCGCAATTGAACCACCATCGGTATGACCGAGCGGACATAGTCCATGATTTCCGCCTTGCTCAGCTTGAGCTCTGATTGCAGCGTCATCAGCGCCAGGCGCTCAAAGGCGCCGTAGGAGCTATCAGCGTGCAGCGTGGTCAGGGAGCCGGGATGGCCCGTGTTGATGGCCTGAAGGAATGTCGCCGCCTCGGCGCCGCGAATTTCGCCGAGAAACAGCCGGTCCGGCCTCAATCGCAGGCTCGATTCCAGCAGGTCTTGAGCCGTCACCTGCGCCAGCCCCTGCCCGCCCTTGGAGGCGAGCAAGGACAACCAGTTCGGCTGCGGCGGCTGGAGTTCGCGCGTATCTTCGATCGAGATCACGCGCTCGGCAGCTGGAACCTCTTTGAGGAGCGCGTTCAGAAAGGTCGTCTTGCCCGACGATGTGCCTCCTGAAATGATCATCGTCACGTGGTTTTTGACCGCGAAGCCGAGCGCCTTTTGCACGCCCTCAGGCGTCGCGTCCTGCAGCAACTCGGCAAGCTCGGTCTCGATCTCCGGATAGTGGTTGAGGTCCGCCTTGAGCGGCCCTCTCACCTTCACGCCCTCGAAGGCGCCCATTCGCGCATAGTCATCAAGGCCGAGATTGGCGATCACCTGCTTGCGGATCGAGAACGCGCCGCCAGAAGGGGCCGCTGGCGCAAGCACCCCCTGAAATCTCTCCCCATGCGGCATCGCCGCCGACAGCAGCGGCGTCGACGAGTTCACGGATTGCTGGGTGATCGAGGCCACATGTTCCGCCAGCCGCCTCACGGCCGTCTCCGTCAATTCGGGAACCTCGAAGCGCTCCATGGCGGGCTTGCCCAGCGCCTCGACCCACACCTCCCCGGGCCTGTTGACGCAGATCTCGATCACGTCAGGGTTTTGTAACCAGACCCGAATGGGCTGCGCCGCGTTCCGGAAGAACACCGGCAGGGTCTCCCAGAGCGGTATCTTGGTCGCGCCGCGGGCGCTTATTGGGGTGCTTGAGTTCATAGAGCGCCTCTTTCACAGGGTCCGGATAGAGGTCGGAGAAATCGAGGTCGCGCTTCACAAAAACGAGAATTCTCGTGCCCTGATCGACATAGATCGTCGGCGGAATGTGAATCTCGTCTTTCAGCGCCTCTACGGCCATGCGCGTGATCGCTTGCGAGGTCGACTGGGTCCCGATCTGCCGCGCGCTCAAGAGCACGGAGTTCGGATTGCCCACTATGGGCACGAGCTGGCCGGTCACCGGATCGAGCGCATATTGCTGGCTCGTCGCAAAATTTTGATTTTGACCGAGCGAGGCGACGAATTGCGCGACGCCGCCGGTGAGGGTGAGAAGGGCGGCATTTCCGAACCTGTCGAGAAAATGCTTGTCCACCTCGCCTGCGAGCCCCGAGCGGCCAAGATTATCCGTCCCATAGGATCCGAGCATCAGCGACACCCCGTCGGCGCGCAGCATGCGCGTCCAGACGATCATGACGCGCGACTGGCCCCGGACGATTCCGGAGCGGTATTCGCCGGTGAGCATCGTTCCCTTCGGGATAAGGACGCGGCGTCCATCGAACGAATAGACGTCTTCGCTCACTGACGCCCTCACATTCCCGGGAAGGTCGGACTGAATACCCGTTTCCAGGACGCCGTGGATCATGAAACCCTGCGGCACGAGCGCGTCGATCCGCGCGTGCTTGACGGCGCGGGCGCGCGTCACGTCATTTTCGGCGTTGCGAAGGAAGCGGCGATTCGGGTCTTCCTCGTCCCTCTCGGCGCCGACCCTTGCCACAGGATCGACCGACGCCGTTCCTTCCCGGTCGTTGATCGCGAGCATCGGCGAACGAAGGCGAGCCTCGACCTTCGCTTCGGCTTCTTTGCGCAGCCGTTCGAGCTCCGCCAGGCGCCGCGCTTCGCTATCGTCTAACCTCGGTTCTGTAACGGGCGGAGCGCTGACCACAGCGGCAGGCTGAGGAGCCGGAGGCGCAGGAATCACGAATTTAGCGGGTTCCACTTTTGGCGGCGGCCGGTCGAAAGACGCGCCCGGTTGCAGCCTCGCGGTCGCAAATGACTCGTCGCCGGCGTTCTGCGGTTTGCTTTGCTTGCGACTCGACGCGTACCACATGAGGGCGATGATGACGGCGGCGGCAAGAACCGCGACCCCGCCCAGCGCCACATTGGGGTTCGACGACTGGCGCGTGACCGTCTCGTTCGCGAGCCGGCCTTCTTCCTCAAAATCAGCAGCCATGATCCGGCGCTCCTGTTATTGCTGCAAGCTGGCGCTCGGCGCGAGGCCGTTTGAGAGAAAGTTCGTCAAGAAACCGCCCTCGGGCGCATGGACGGCCTGGATTTCGGGTTGCACGTCCGTCTCTTGCGCCGTTGGCGGCGGATCAGCTTCGGCGCGCATGTTGAAGACGCAAGCGGTCGCGGCCCCGTTGCGCATCGTCCATTGACCGGCTGTGCGATCGACGACAATCATGCCGCCCTCGCGCCGGTAGTTCACGAGTGTCTCGGACCGATCGGGATTGACCAGGAAGATGCCAGGAACGTCGCCCGAGAAGCGAAAATAGGTCTTCGTTCCGTCGTCGAAGACGTGCTCGGGTTTGACGTACGGCGCGCCTTTGTAGCTGTAATCAAAGTTTCTGATCGACGAGTTTTCGGCATTCCGCTTATTGGGGAAGGCCGCAAGCTGGCGCGCCTTCTCCAAGAGCCGCGCGTCTGCTTCTTCGTCCGGATAGGTGAAGCGGACTTTGAACACGACCCGACGATCGTGTCCACTGCTCGTGCGCAAGATGAAGGAATAGATTCGCTTCCTCGTCGTCACGACAGTCATGTTGGTGACCGCATCCGGCTCCAGGGGCTTGATAAAGAGAAATTGCTTCGATTGATCGGGCACCGCTTGCCAGCCGATCGTGTCTCCGAGCGCGACCGTTGCAATTTTCTCGTCGTCATGGAGAACGATGATCGTCGAGACGCCCCGCGTGCCCCAAATCGTGACGACGTTATCCCTCTCGAATGGCACCGTGCGCAGGCGCGAATCCGCCGCAACCGGCAGCGGCGCGCGCTCAGCGACGGCGGGTGACGACAAAATGGCGGCGAGCAGGAGGCTCGCAAGCAAAACGTTGGTCATTGCGGACCTCCCCCGCCAAGCGGAGCCACGGTTTCCTGGTCTTTGCGATATTCGACGACTTGAAACCCAAGCGGGTTGTCGAAGCGCCACTCGTTGCGCATCGGCTCCTGCGTGTAGCGGAACCTGACATTCGCGGCCCAATGTTCAATGACCTGTTCGCGCTCATTCGTGCGCGTCGTCATGAACCGAACGGCCGCCGTTGCGGGCGCCTTGGGGTTATCCATCCAGCCATGCGTGAGAAAGTTCACGCTCTTGACATAGACCTTGACGCGTCCGGTCGGACCCCAGAGTTTCATCGGGCTGTTTGGATTGGTCACGGAAAATTGTTCCGCAAGCTCCTTGCTGGCGCTTCCGCTCGAGAGCAGCGACGCGAGCTCGAAATTATCCCTCAGGGCCGGGGGATCGTAGGTTTCGCGCGCGCGGATGAAACGGACGATGTTGGCCTGCGTCACCGCCTCACGCTCGGAAATCGGCCCCCCGCTCTCAAGCGGCCGAGCAACCTCGACATAGCCCGTCGCCTTGTCCACGAGGAGCGTCACCACTTCGGTGGATTTCAAGGGGATGAGCATGAAGAGGGCGACGAGCGCCGCGAGAAGCGCAAGGCCAATCAGGCTTGCGACGACGCGCCAAGCGTTTCTGGAGAGCTCGAGCCGGCGGTAGATGTCGCGCTCCCAGCGCGCGCCATCGTGATAATAGCTATCGCTCGCCAGCGGCGACCGCCCGCCGGTCTCCACATCATCTGACATGATGGATTCCTATCCCTGTTCGCGGCGATGTTGAGCCGCGCGGCTTTCAATAAGGGCGGCCGCCACCTGTTCCGCGCGCGGGTCGTAGCTCGCGCCGCGCTGCACGGTGGCGCCGCCTGGACCGATCGTGTATCCGCCGTCGCTTGGCGGCGGCAGCGCGGCTTGACGGTAACCGCTGCCCGAAAGTCGCCAGTCTCGCCAAAGCCGCCAGGCGCCTTGCGCCCGGCCTTGAAGGTCGATGACGTCGCGCAGCGCGTAGCCGCCCGCGACCGAGGCTGCGATTTGGAGGGAAAGAGGCAGCAAGGCGCTTCCGACGCCGCAAAGGATCAAGAATGGCGCGATCACCGTCATTGCGGACGATGCGTCCGTGATCGATCCCAAATTGGTGATGGTGGAGTTCATGAGCGTCAGCAGAAATCCAAGGATTCCATAAACGACGACGGGAACGATCGCATATTGCGCGCAGGTGCGGAGCCACCCGGTGAAGAGGACCGAGCTAAAGTTGAAGAGCGCCATTGCGATGAATAGGGGCCCAAGACCCAGCAGCACGAATAGAGCAATCTTGCCGACCAGCACGAGGCTCACGGCGATCGTGATGAAGACGACTGCGGCGATAAGCAGCACGATGGCGAGCAGCGAGAGGCCGATCGCGGCGCCCCAGCCGCCGGAAGCGGCCACGGTCTTGCCCGCCGTGAGAGCGTTGGTGAAGAGCGTCGAAAGCGTGGAGGAAATCGAAGACTCCGGCGTGCCGCAGTTGGCGCCGCCGACGCCTGAGCAAACCGCTGTCGCCACGCCGTCGGCTCCTTTGGTGAACACATCCACGACGATCGAGGAGAAATCGCCCCAGCTGAAGGCCAATGTGTAGATGACGCCGATGCGAAAGATACGCCATAGGAACGCGCCGGCTGTCAGCGGCGCGCGCCCGTAGATCATTTCATATCCCCAGTATGCGACATAGATCGTCAACGCCACGGTGAACACCGGCGCAAGGCCAGAGGAGATGGACTGATAAATCTGTTGGACCGCCGATGCGGCGGTGGAATCCACCTTCTGAAAAAGCGCCGAGATGATGTCCACGGCGGTTCCTTCCTAATTAGCGATTTATCGGGAGAAGCGGCCCGCAATCGCTCGCCGCTGCAAAGGCTCGTCCAAAAGACCACAAAGAACTGTCGCGCATGCAGGGCGCTATCAGGTCCCTGTGCGCGCAAGCCGAGAGGGCCGTTAGCGCCATCCCGAGCGTGACGATGAAAGCGCCTCTGGCAATTCTTCTTCTCATTGCGCTTACTCTCCTACTGCCCAACCAGCGTGGCCTTCAAAGCGTCGTACGACCACATGTTTGCCAGCTTCGACTGAGCGGCGAGATCCTGCTGCTGCTGAGCATTCAGGGCTGCGTTCGTCAGGTTCACGGCGCCGATCAATTCGTTGATTGTCTGACCCGTTTGAGTCTGGATTTGCGAGTTTTGATCGATCGATCCCTTGATGTCGGGCGCCGAGCCAATTTGTCCCGCCGCTCCTTTGAAGCCCGACGACCTCGTCACCGAGGCGGCCTGAGCGCCAGACACCGCGGCGGTGATGGCGGCGGAGGTGTTAACCGCGCCCGTGTAAGCAAGGTCGGTCGTCGACGCCGCTGAATTCGTTCCGGTGAGCGTTTTGACGAGATTGAGACCGTTGATGATCGAAGACGCCAACGAGCCATAGGAGCCAAGCCCGCCCATCGACAGGGACCCGCCGCCAAGCAGCGAGCTGAGGTCCGGCGCGCTCGAGAGCGAGAAGCCGCCAAGGCCAATCGAGGACAGGCCTCCTGTCGACCGATCGCCGGTCACCGCCGCCAGCGTGTGATTGACCGTCTCGAGAATCTGTTGGTTGGTGTTCATGATCTGCGCAGTGTTCTGCGCCGTCTGCGTCGCCTGGGTCAGTGTCGCCGTGTCGATAACCGGGACTTGCGCCAATGCGGCGGCGCTAAGGAGCAACCAGCTCCCGAGCGACAATGAAAGCAGCGGCTTCCTGATCATGATCTGTCTCCTCTGGCCTCGCCTCACGGTCCCGTGGAACGCGGGACGACAGTCGCATTTGTGTCAGTCATTGCGGAGAGCCCTGTGAGCGTTGCTTTGGCCGGATCGAAGGCCAAAGCATTCGCCGCCCGACTCGCGCCGGCGATAAGGTTCAGCCCGCGCTGATTGAAGAGCCGCGCCGTCAGGCTCGTCACCATGATCGCCTGGTTCCACATTCCGCCGTTGTTGCTGCGCGCGCTGCTGTTTTGGTTCCAGGCGGACTGGGAGAGCGCGAGCGCGCCGATGATGGCGCTGGCGATTTGCGTGTTGCTCTTGTTCCCTTGAATGCCGCTCGCGACCGCGCCCAAAGCCGCGACCGTCTGCGCCACGGTATTCAGATTTAGCGCGGTGACGCTCGTTCCACCGCCGGTGACGGTGGTTTGCACAGCGCTCAAATCCATGTTGGAAACGACCCCAGTGGCGGGCGCCGAGACATTGTTTGCTGAGACGAGATCGGCGCCAGCTGACGGCAATTGGCCCTGCCCCGGGGTCTGCAGGCTTGCCGTAATCCCCTTCGAGGGCTGCAAGGCGCCATCCTTGTAGACCCGCGCTTTGGCCGTGCAATCGGAGATGCTTTTTTCGGTCGTCTCCCGAGCGGCGTCGGTGACGGGCGTATCGGCGAAAGCCGGCCCAGCGGAGGCGAGAAGGGAGGCCGCCAACGGAAATAATCTATGCCGCATGGGAAACCTCCCGCTTCGCGGAGCGCCAATTGCAGAAAATCGGAACCCACACGCGCGGGTCGTCCCCGACGCGGGCGCGCAGCTCTTCGCACTCCTGGACCGTGTCGACGTTCCCGGCGAGAACTTTGACGATATCGAGCATGTTCGAGAGATCGAGCTGCGCGATGACCGAGTCCTGATCGTGTTTGATCAGGAACTGCCGAGAGTCGGGATGGGTGCTGATCACCCACTCGAATTCGCGCTCGGAAAGCTTGAACCCCGTCACATAGCTCTCGAAGTCCGCTTTGGGATTGGGGAAGAAGATGTTGGTCGGCGTCTGCTCGAGCAGCGTGTGCCCCATGGGGGAGGCGACGATATCCTTCGCCGACTGTGTGCCGAAGCCGACGATCCCGTTGAGCTTGCGGATGGTTTTCAGCTTGTCGTTGAGAAAGCCCGCGAACTTGTCGTCGGTCAGAATTTTCCAGCCTTCGTCGATGAACAACATCACCGGATTGCCGTCCATCATCCCCTCGATCCGGTGGAAGATGTAGCCGAGCGCCGCCGTGCGGATGTCGTCGTCATCCAGAACCTTGGTCATGTCGAAGCCGAACACGCCATTCGACGCCGACCACGAGTCGCGCTCATTGTTGAAGAGCCATCCGCGAGCCTTCGTCCAAACGTCGAACCTTGACGCGAGATCCTCCTGGCCCAGCTTTTCGCTGCCCCTGAGCAGGTGCGCGACTTCCGCGAAGCAGCGATCCTTCGCGGGTACGGCGAAAATCTGGTCGACGGCGCCCTCGACGATTTTGAGCTGATGCGCGCCGAGATCCGAACCGTCGCGGGGCCGCACCATGAATTTAAGGAGGTCTTCGAGAAATTTACGGTCTTCAAGGGAGCCCGGAAGCTGCAGCGGGTTGAAGCCCGTCGGAACGCCGGGGACCAGCACTTCATAGCTGCCGCCCATGGCCCGGATGAGCGGATCGGCGCCGCGGTCCTTGTCGAAGAAGGCGACGCGCGGGCGCGGCGTCACCCGCATGGCCTGGCAGAGCAGGAAGCCGAGGCCGACGGTCTTGCCCGAGCCGGTCGGACCGGTGACCGTGAAATTGCCGACCTGCCGGCGGTGGAAGTTGAAGTAATACGGGGTTTGGCTCGTCGTCTCCAGGATCGAGATCGCCGGTCCCCAGCGATTGCCCTCAGCCTTCCCCACGGCGAAATTATGCAGCGAGGCGAAGCCGACGAAATTGCGGGAGGAGATCAGGGAGCGCCGGGCGATATAGGCGAAATTCCCCGGCATCTGCGCCCAGAAGGCGGGCTCGGCGTTTATGTCTTCTCTTACGACGATCGTCCCGAAATTCTGCAGCTCCTGCGTCGCCGCCTGAACGCATTTCTCCATTTCGCGGATGGAGCGGCCGATGGCGCAGACCGTCAGATGGTGATAGCCGAGGACCGTTTGGCCAGTGACGAGCTCGTTGCGCGCGGTGTTGATCGCCGCCTCGACCTCCGTCCCGGCTTCGTCCGAGGCGGCGATCTGGCGCTCGACCTTGGCGACGTGCGACATGACCGGCGCGCGGTCTTCGAGCGCGAAGGACTGCGAGACGATCAGTTCATATGGGACGCGCAGGAGCCCGTCGAGCATCCCGGCTCCCGTGTAGGCCGGATACTCGCGAATGGAGAGCATGGCGGCAAAGCGGGTGTCGGCGTCCGACGCTCCTCTGCATTCAAGAGCCTTCTTGCCGAAGGTGATGCGCTTCGTCGGCAGATAGGCGTCGAGCGCCATGCGCGGCAGAGCCATGTGAAGCGGCGCCCCGCCGTTCAGCAGCTGCGCCAGGAACTCGCCGATCTCCGTGCAGACCGCGCCGTGGAGCATCCTTAATCCGAGGGTTCGCGCCCCGTAGCTGGCCATCTCCCTGCAGAAATTGGCTGCGACGTCGTGTAGCTCACGCTTGGCCTCGCGCTCGATCTCCTTTTCTTCGACGCCGAGCCCCTTGCGGAAAAAGCTCGTCGCCTTGTCCGCCATGCCGACCTTGCCCTGAAACCCCCGGCGAATGATCGTCACATAAAGGTCGTTCACGAACATGCGCTTATGCGCCTGGTTCGCCATGTAGCGGCGATCCAGCTCCGCGCAGAAGAAGTTGTCGAAGCCGCCGCCGATCTCTGGCGTCACTTCGCGCCGGATGATGTGGGAATAGACGGCGAAGCGGCTGTCGTTCATTGAACGAATGAGCGTATTGCGGCTCGATAGCCGCATATCGATCTCCGCCTGGTCGGCGGTCTGAAAGCAGAAGCCGCCGACCTTCACCACCATCAGAAAGTGGCCCTCCTTCGTTTTGAGCATGTCCTCCTCGACATGCCGAAGATAGGGCACGTGCTTGGATATCCCGGCCTCGCGGCCGCTTTGTGCTCCGAATTTCAAAGAATCGAGAATATGCGCGGAGAGCTTCGCCACGATCGGCTCCTCAAGGCTTGTAGGAGTCACCGCCCCAAAATCGGTGATTTCGGGTGATGGGGCATTTGCCGTACCGCACGAGGAAAATGTCGACGAACCGATTGTCCCGGACCGTCAGCACGTAAGCGAGGCCGTGGATGGGCGCGAACAGCAAAAACATCAGCAGGTTTTTGGTGTTGATGAAGATGAGAACGATGACGCACCATTCCATCACGAACAGCACATAGGGGACGCCGAGCATCATGGGCGGCCTTGTGAGGCCGCCGACGAGCGGATCGAGACGGGGCTTCGCCTGCTGCCGGATCATCAGCCCTGCCCGTTCGTGAGCGATTGGACGATTTGCGCAGCGCCGAAGATCAGAGCCACGCCGACGATGACCGAGAAGGCCCAGGACCACGGAATGCGCGAGGTGAGCGCGAGATAGCCGACGGCGGCTACGGCGACGGTCGCGGCCGTCGTCGCGAATGTTCCCGTCATAAATTGAAGCACGCTCGTCAGCGCGGTGTTCAGGGGCTGGAAGGTCGCCGTCTGCGCCAGCGCCAAATCGGGGCCAGCGATCAGCGCCAATCCGACCAGAACGCCCAAGAACATCGCGTCAGAGCGCGAAAAAACTTTCATTTGCTCTCTCCTTCATCGTCAGGGGACACGTAGAGAACCGATCCGCCGATCCACTCTTGGTCTTTCGCCGAACGGCTCTTTCCGGCTGGCGGCGACTCGCTTCCTGACGCTTCCTGAACGTTACGGCTCGCCTCGGCGCCGCGCTTTCCGCGCCGCGCCGAGAAATCGCCAAGCCCGTAATATTGATTGGTCACGGCGGCCACGTAGCGAACCGTTTCCGAGTTCGCCGGCACGCCCTTCGCCTGATAGACGCGCTCGCTGCCGGCGTTGTAGGCGGCGGCGACGAGCATCATGTTTCCCTGGAACTGGACGACAAGGTCCTTCAGGAACAGCATCGACCCGCGGACATTCTCGAGGGGATTGCAAATGTCCGCGATGCCATATTGGGCGGCTGTCTGCGGCATGAGCATCATCGGGCCGCGTGCGCCCCTCGGGGAATTGAGATTGGCCCCGTTTGACGATTCCTGGTCGAGAATCGCCAGAGCGAGCTTCTCGTCGACTCCCGCGCGCCGCGCCTCGGTTTGGACTACGCCTCGCAGGCTTTGCGAATCCATCTCGGCCGAGCAGGCTTCTGATTCGACAGCTTCTGTCGGCAGGCTCCGCGGCGCGGCTGAGGCCGGCGCCAAGGCGACCCTTACAGCGCCCCCAGGCGCGGGCTTTCGCCCCTCTGCGGCCGCGATCGCGGGAAGAAGACAGAGGATGAGGAGGAGCGCAATGCGCATCGGGCAATTCCCTGGTGAGTGACTCCCTCTTAACAAAATATAATAAATTGGCAACCGTCAAAATCTGCGATATGAAAACGGCTGAAAATATTGGGAACGTCACGAGTGATCGGAAGCGTCCCACGCAAGTGTCCGAGCGAGAGCGCCGCCATGAAGCATCTCCATGACAGCCAGTACGTCTTCCTTGAACCGATTCGGCCTCCTTTCCCCTTTCTGATCGTCTTAGGAGTCTTGGTGGTTGTCGTCTCGCTGGCGGCCGATTGGCTGAACAGTCTTCCTGTCCAACTTGTCGGTCCGATTCTCTATCCTATCGAGCGCGTATTGAACGCAGCCTTCTTTCCGGAGGCGCAAACTCCGCTGCGCCCCAACGGTTCGGCGCTGCTGGTGCTTCTCCCGACGGTCGCTCTGTTCGCCGCGATCTATTTTGCCGCCCGCGCAATTTTTCGGACCGCTATGCGCGTTCTTCGGCCTTTCGTGGGGCGTCGCTGATGCGCGCGTTGCTCTCGTCGATCCAGGCGGCTGGGCTTGTCTTGCTGCCCGCGACGGCGTCGGCCGAATCCTTCACGCCGGACCCGGAGCGATGGCGCCCGGTCGCCTATTCCGACCTTCGCCTTCCCCGGGGAGAAGCGGAGTCATACGCTTCGATCTGGCGGGATCGGCTCGACGAGAGCAATTCGAAGCCGCCGCCGGCGCCCCTTCCGGGGCGTCCGCTCACGGATCCCTCGCTCAGCTACGCCGTCGGCAATCGCGGCGCCTCGGAATGGCACTTCACGATCAACTTCCAAACCAAGCTCGCCGCCCTGACCGTACTCGACGCGCCCAATGTTTGCACGGACGAATACCCCTCCCCGGCAGTGGGCGTGAAAATCAAAGTCTGTCCGATGCGACTCGCCATGTTCGAGGCGGACCGCTACGCACTCGTGATAGACGGGGCCGCCTGCTTTCTCGAAAAGCAGCCGCAAGCGCCCATCGAAGACTCCTCCGCCACGCGCACGGAAGTGTCATATGACGTCGGGGCGCGCTCCTTTAAAATCCGCTACACGGTTTCGCATGTGGAAATTCCCCAATGTGGGCAAACCGTGCCTCTTCACCCTACGAATTAGCGCCAAGTTCATCGGAGCACAGACAATGACCAAGCGAACCCGCCTCTCTTTGCCGTTGATCCGAGCGCAGCGATTTATAGCATGGCCGCTCGCCTCCATGCGTCAAGCGGAAAAGCAGTTTCCGCAAGCGGACCCTCTGCCTTTCCACCGACGCTTCGCGCCTTTGACGCCGGCGGCCGTCCACGCTTCTCGCTTCGCATCGGCCAATACTGCGAAGGAGATTTTCGTGAGCGCCGTAGCAGTCATCACCCTCTTTGTCCCGTTTGCCAGCTATGCGCAAGACGCCGCGTCGCACCGGCTCGTGGCCGAGGATTTTTCACTCGTCGGCCCCGCGGGCCTCCAAACGGCCGTTTGGGCCGACAAGATTGCGAAGCTTCGCGCCGACAGAGCCGAAGTCCAAGCCCTTGCGCCGGGCGCCCATCTCAAGCCGATCGCCCAAGTCTGGACGACCACCTTCAAGGGCGCCGATCGCTCCTATGTCGTTTCCGCAGTCAATAACGGTTGCACGTCGAGTTCAGCCGACCCCAACTCGTTAACTTGTCCCGCCCGCGTCGTTGAGATCATCGGCGGAAAGACCCGCGTCATCGCCGACTTCGATCTTCCCATTTCTTCGGTGCGCGGCGAATACGGCTTCGACGCTTCGTCGAATTCGCAAACGCGCTTCATGACGATCGCCTCTTTCGATCCGGCGACGCGCTCAATCTCCTTCACCGACGTATCGAACGGTGAAAAGAGCCCGATCGACGTTCACATCAAGCTCCAATAGGACGCCATGCGCCGCACCTCCGTCGTGACTGCCGCCCTGTTGTCCGCCGCGTTTTGCGCGCCGGTGCGCGCTTTTCTGGCAGGCGGCTGCTCCAATCAAAGCTACTCCGCATCCGACATCTCGGATGCCCTCCAAGGCTGCGCGAACGCCAACAGCACATTGAAAAACAATTCCTGCAATTTCGGCGGCGCTGCCATGGCCGAGTCCGGCGGCAACACCTGCGAATCGAACGGCAACAACTTTGGCGTGCTCCAGCTCACCCGATCGAATCTTCCCGCCGGCATGAGCCCAACCCAATATCTCAATCTGCCTATGCAGCAGCAGGTTTGCCTTTGGGCTCAACAGGTCGGCAACTCGAACACATTAGGGGGCTTCCAGACTCTCGCCAACAACAGGTCTATCGCCGGCACGGCGGTTACGCCCGGCATGATGATGGCCTGCTTTCAATTCGGCCCGCTCATCTGCAAGAACGACATCACTTTCATGCAGTCCAACGGCGGCGCCTGCCCGACCGCCGGCAATGGCGGCGTTGGAGCCACCGGCGCAACGCTTCACAATGGTACCGCCAACCTCGATGGGAACAATCAATCCATCTGCTCCTGGGGACAATCGATCCAGAACAAAATCAACCAAGCGGCGACGACGTGCAAAGCTTCAACCGGCTCTGGTGGTGGCGGCACCAACTGCCCTGGCGGTGGGTCCACGCCCGGGGGCGTCATCCCGCCGTCTCCGGGCAACGCGCCCGTTTCGCTTCCCGCAAATCTTGCTTAGGAAGGCTGAGCGCATGTTTCTCGCCTGCCTTAGCGTCTCTTGCGGATTTTTGCTCGGCGTGTTCGCTGTAATCGCGCCTTCGAGCGCCGAGGCGCAGCAGGCGGGGTCGTCGAGCGGCGCCAATCTCGAAGCTCTAGCGCCGAAGGCCGCGCCTCTTCCCGTCTTCGATGTTCCGCCGGAGGGGGTTCAATTCCAAACGGGAGACACCTGGACTCAAGGCGGGCAGACCTTCCGGCTCTATGCGGTCCAGTCCTGCATTCGCGGGACAACCTTCACCAATGCTGCCGGCATAAAGCGCGATTGCGGAGAAGCCTCGATTGCCTATTTCGCCGCGCTGATCAAAGACGCCAAACCTCGATGCACAGCGCTTGCACAGTCGGGCTCCGTCACCTTTGCCGTTTGCGCCGCCCATCTCGGCGCACAAACGGTTGATCTCGGCACGATCCTCATCACACAAGGATTCGCCTTCGCGGCCACCGATCCCAACGGCAAGCCCGTGAACTTTCAATACGCCGTGGCAGAGAGCGACGCCCAGAAAAATAGACGTGGCCTATGGGCTTCGCCCGACCTCCCTCACCCGTCGGCCATTCTGAGGAACGCCTATCGCAGAGCCACTAATTCGTCCGCGCGATGAAGCATGACGCTGCAACGATAGCCAAAATTCTTGGCGGGAAGCCCGAGGGAGGCGGCTACCTCTGCTCCTGTCCCGTAAAGGGGCACGGCAAGGGGCGCGGCGATCTCCGTCCATCGCTAAGCGTCTCCGACGGCAAACGCGCGCTCGTCTTCCATTGCTTCGCCGGCTGCAAACCCCGTGACATTATCGCCGCTCTGAATGCGCTTGCGCCGGACCACGGCCCCAAGCCTCGCTTAGAAAGTCGAACCCTTCACAGACCCGCGAAGAAATCGAAAACCACTTCCGCCCTTGCGCAGAAGCTTTGGAAGGCGGCGCTTCCCGTCGCCGGCACGCCCGCCGAGACCTACCTTCGCGCACGACGCTTGCCGCCCATCCCACCTCCCACCATTCGCTTCCTTCCCACATATCGCTATGACGAAACGCGGCGTTTCCCATGCCTAATCGCCGCCGTGCAGGCGCCTTCACGGGCGATCGTCGCCGTTCAATTGACGTTCCTCGATGCTTCCGGGCTTCGAAAGGCCGACGTGCCGCACCCACGGCGCGCGATCGGACCGCTCGGCGATGGGCTTCTGCGCCTTGCGCCCGCCGCTGAGCATATCGGGCTCGGAGAAGGCTTCGAGACGGCCTGGGCTGCGTCTTTGCTTCACGAGAATTTCCCCGTTTGGGCGACGCTTGGCGCCGATCGCTATGCGATAGTCGCGCTCCCACCAATCGTGAGGCGCGTTACGATTTTTGCCGACTACGATGCGCCGGGCCTATCGGCAGCTCTTTCGTTCTTCGAGCGCCGCCCGGGGCTCGAGGTGTGGATCGCGACGCCGACGATGGCTGGTGATGATTTCGCGCGTGCATTGGGACGGCGATTGGAGGGCGGTCACTCGTGTGAAATTGTGCACCGGTGACCCAGTATTGCCCTATCGTTCAGCGAGTCTGGGCAATAGGGGGTGTGATAATTGCGCCAACATTTGGTCGACAGAAACTGCCGCTGTCGGCGAGCGTCCGACCCCTCAGCGATAGCCAAAAGCCATAGAGATCGGAAGATTTTGGTGGCGACCGCGCCGCGGTTCACCGCATTGAAACTGGGTTCCGAACGCCGCTGTGCCGCCGCCAAGAAGTCTCGGCAAAGCGGACCAGATCCATTTCGCCCCGTCCATAGATCTGCGCGATTCCATTCTCATCGGAATTCAGCCCAACGTCGCTATCTTCAGCAGCAAGCAACACGTCCAAAGCCAACTCCTTTGGAAGGAAAAAGGCGACATAGGGATATTTTGCGTGATGCTGGCCGCCAAAGGCACCTGCGTTGCAGCTCGATACGGGCGTCGCGCCATAGGCCGACATTGCAATCGTCGCTGATGCAACGCCGATATCGAGCCCCCAAAGCGCCGGTTCATCCTCAAACGACGTCGCTTGCAGTTCGAGAAAGGCCGCGAGCTCGGCCTCGGGATGCTCGGCGGTTTTGAGTCGATTTATGATATCTGTCTCCAAGTCGAGTGCCGCACGAACCTCATCCCATGAGAAACCGCGCATGTCGCGATAGCAGCGATTGCCTGCGAGCCACCCTTCCACTTCCGCATGCTCGAGCTCCTCGCTCGATATGTCGGCGAGATCACCCAATTCCGGCTTGCGACGAATTTCGACAGGGAACGAGCGAGGAATCCAAGGCATCTGAGTTTCTTCCCAACGACGAGATGTCACGCTACCGGCCTCTCAGGCGACTGAGCCTTGAAACCCGAGCCTCGGGAATGTGGAAAGGTCCTGCGCGCCCGTTGGAACATATATAGAACATTCTAGACATGGCGCCAAAAAGGCGCCACCCTTGATGCATGAGCGATTCGTCGAAATCGAGCGCAGTTCGCGCTATTGACCGCATCAATCTTCGCCTGTCGCCAGCAATGTTCGAGGCGATCGACGATGCTCGCAGTTCGCGCCCTGGCAACGTATCCCGCAATACCTGGATCGCAGAAGCCATTGAAGAAAAGCTCGCGCGCGACGGTCCAATTCGACAGGCAAGATCCCGATCGGAAGCGTCATGCCTGATTTCTATGAGTTTTTTGCTGGCGGCGGCATGGCTAGGAAGGGGCTCGGCGCAGGGTGGACTTGCCTGTTCGCAAACGACTTCGATCACAAGAAGGGCCTTTCCTATCAAGCCAATTGGGGGACAGGAGGAGAGCTGCTGGTTGGCGATGTTCGAAAGGTCACGCCGAGCCAACTTCCGGGATGCGCCGACTTGGTTTGGGGCTCGTTCCCGTGTCAGGATTTGTCTTTGGCAGGGGGCGGCGCAGGCCTCAAAGGGGAGCGGTCGGGAACTTTCTATCCGTTCTGGGACGTGATCGGCGGATTGATCGCGGACAGTCGCGCCCCGCAGATTGTCGCAATCGAGAATGTTTGCGGCACACTCACCTCGCATGGCGGGAAGGATTTCGGGGCGATCTGCAAAACCTTCTCCGAGGCGGGATACCAATATGGCGCTCTGATCATCAATGCGTCTATGTTCCGGCCGCAATCGCGCCCGCGACTATTTGTAATCGGCGTTCACCAGGACATTGCGATTGAAGCTTCCCTCGTCTCGCCTGAGCCGATCGAGCCGTTTCACACTCGCGCCCTACGCAGGGCGGTCGACGGAATATCAGCGCGCGATCGCGCAAAGCTATTATGGTGGAATTTGCCGACCCCGCCCCATCGCAAAGTAACATTCGCCGAACTCATCGAAGAGAACCCTACGAGCGTCGACTGGCACAGTCCCGCAGAGACCAAGCAGATTTTGGCGATGATGTCCGAAGTCAATCTGGCGAAAGTTGAAGCGGCCAAGCGCTCGGGCCGTCGCATGGTTGGAGGGGTCTATAAGCGAACGCGATACGACGAAGATGGCGTAAAGGTGCAGCGAGCGGAAGTTCGGTTTGATGATGTCGCCGGATGCCTGCGGACACCAGCCGGCGGCTCTAGCCGACAGACCATCATGGTTGTCGACGGAAATAAGATTCGGTCGCGATTGATCTCTGCAAGAGAGACGGCGCGATTGATGGGTCTCGATGACGGCTATAAGCTGCCCAAGAACTACAATGAAGCTTACCACCTTATGGGAGACGGGGTTGTGGTCGATGTTGTGCGGCATCTCGCACAATATTTGTTCGAGCCAATTCTCGGAGTCAAAGCTCGAGCGGAGAAGGCGGCGTGAGCGTCATCCCGTGCGAGCAGGACGCGGGTCTTCGCCGTCAGATCGAACGATTCGCCGAAGTGCTCAAGACGCAAGCTCATAAGCTCGGGGACCATGGCCTCACGGAAAAGGACTTCTACGCTTCGCCGATATTCCGTTGCGCCATCCAGCAGGTGCGCGGCGAATTCTCGGCAACGATGCGAGACAAGCGGGAGTTTGTCCAGCATGTGCTCAATCATATGGAAGATCGGGGCTTCATAGCGAGTTGGGATCGTACGAAGCGAGGAGTGCTGCATGACTACGTTGTGAATTTGAAGAGCGGGCGGACCGCAATAATCGATTTGAATGGCTGTTTGGACGGCGACAACACCAAGCTATTTGAGCGCCCGAGCGGGGCCGATGAGTTCGTTATCTGGAGCCTGTGCACCAATGTTGGCGCTGACCCGCGGCGGAACGCCTGGTCTGGAATTCATACGCGCATCAGCGCCGAGATCGTCACGCGCAACCAGCTCGTCGACGGCTTGGTGATATGGGACATGATGTGCGGAACCATTGGGCGGTCCTGTCCAAAGTTGGCGCGGGACAGCGACGTCGATAGAAGAACGCTGATTGGCCCATTTTGCGCGCCTCCGCCCTGCATCTATGTTTTCCCCGCTTCGATCCCATCGGTCGAAGCGCCGAGCGTCAGAGGACAACAGCTATCCAACGTCGAACTCCTCGCTGCATTTCAGGCCAGCTTTCGGGGCCACGACGACGAGATCAACTACGTAAATTTCGACGTCGCTTTTCACCCAGAGGAGACGATGCGACGCACCACCATAGAACGTGGTGGAATCGTGCAGCATTCTTCTGAAATGACGGCGATCCGACGTGGGTAAAGACACCGATCGCCGGGCGCCACGCAATCCGGACTATGTGAATTTTCCTCCGTTTGAAACGGAGGACTTGAGGGCAAATCTAACTAAATTTCTCGATGTTCCTTTTGACGACGGGGCGGGACAAACGCCAAAGGTCGGACACTACAAATGGGGTGTCTACGCATTCTTCGATTATGACAGTGAACCCATTTATGTTGGGCAGACCAATGAGATGTTGCGCACCCGGATCCGCCGTCATCTGACGAACCAGCGCACTGACGCTGTTGCGATGTCCGTACTCGATCCTTTTGAGGTTCTCGAAATCGAGGTGTGGCCCTTGCCGCAATTTCAAGACACGAGCCGCGCCGACGTCGGCGCCCGGCAGCATCTCGACGCCCTCGAGCGGCTGATCACTCAACGCGCGATAGATCAGTCTGAATTCAAAGCCATCTTGAACGAGAAGGATCCCCCTCTTGGTTCACTCGTCGTTGACGCCCCGCCATCACTTCGGGGGAGGATCGTTTCAGACCGCGTATATGAAATCAGATCTCATCCTGACTTCAGAATCGCACGGCGAGCGCTCATTATTTCACGTCTCGCGCAGGTGATCTCTGAAAGGAAGGTGCAAGGAGGTTTGCGGCGCGTGTTGCAGACCCAGGCTTTGCGCCTCCAATGGCTTGCATCCAGGCGGTATGACGCTCTTGGCGGGGCGTCGTCCGTCGGACACGGGGGCGACGAAGACTCTTGAAGGGATGCGACCGCGTTCTCCAACTGCTGGCCTAGAGAACCATGATCGATAGCTTTGATTGGCAGCTGCCAGGCTGAGTTGGGCGAGAGCGAGAGGGCCCTTCGGGCTCTTCGAAGGGAAAGGGAGCGAGAGAGAGTCTTTCGCCTGCCCTTCGCGGAGTCGATGGAAATGTCGAAGATCACACTGGCAGTTGCAAGCGATATCACGCTGGATAAGCTGGTCGCGTCGGACGCGAATGTCCGACGGATCAAGGCGGGGGTGAGCGTCGAGGATTTGGCCGAGGATATCGCCCGGCGTGGGCTGCTGCAGTCGCTGAGCGTGAGCCCGCTCGTCGATAACGACGGCGGCGAGACCGGGAAATATGGCGTGATTGCCGGCGGCCGACGGCTCGCCGCTCTCAAATTTCTCGTCAAGCAGAAGCGTCTCGCGAAGAACGCGCCGGTTCCCTGCATCGTGAAGTCGGATGGCGTCCAAGAGGAAGACTCGCTCGCCGAGAACACGATGCGCGAGGCGTTGCATCCGCTCGATCAATTCCGAGCCTTCAAGAACCTGCATGACCAAGGCCTGAGCATCGACGACATCGCGGCGCGGTTTTTTGTTGGCGCACAGGTCGTGCGTCAGCGCCTGAAGCTCGCCGCAGCGAGCCCTAAACTGCTCGATCTCTATGTTGACGAGGAATTGTCGCTCGAGCAGCTCATGGCCTTTTGCGTCACGGATGATCACGAAAGGCAGGAGGAAGTCTGGGCGGCCTTGTCGCGCTCCTATGACACGGGACCTTATGCGATCCGCCGCCAGCTGACGCAGGGCGCGGTTCGGGCCTCCGACAAGCGCGCGCTGTTCGTCGGGAGCGAGACCTATGAGAGCGCGGGCGGCGTCGTGCTTCGCGACCTCTTCAACCGCGACGACGGCGGATGGCTGCAGGATGCCGCGCTGCTCGATCGTCTCTCGCGCGAGAAGCTCGAGCGCACCGCCGAGGAAATCCGCGCGGAAGGTTGGAAGTGGTCGGAGACGGCGATCGACTTCCCCTACGGCCACACCAATGGCTTGCGGCGACTGCCGGGAACCCAAGCGCCGCTCACCGACGAAGAGCAAGTCCGCTACGCCGCCGCTGTCGCCGAGTATAATCGTCTCTCGGAGGAGCATGAAAGCGCAGACGATTTGCCGGAAGAGGTCGATCGGCGCATGGCCGAACTCGAGGCGGAGATCGCAAGGGTCGATGACCGTCCCGCGATCTATGATGGCGCCGGGATCGCCCGCGCCGGCGTTTTCGTCAGTATCGACTACGACGGTCGCCTAAAGGTCGAGCGCGGATTTGTCCGTCCTGAGGATGAAGCGCGCAAGGAGGGTGGCGTTCCAGCCGTAGAGGGGGAGCCCCGGTCCGGCGCTCCATTGAGCGCCGGCGACCCGGCGATGGGCGCCGGCACGGAGACGGATCCCGCCTCGTGCGCCCTCGCGGAAGAAGAGGTCGAGACCTCGCCAAAACTGTCTGGTCTCATGATCGCCGAGCTTTCGGCCCATCGCACCGTGGCGATGCGGTTGAGCCTTGCCAGCAATCCCCAGGCCGCGTTCCTCGCCGCGACGCATGCGCTGGTGCTGAACGCTTTCTACAGCGCGACTTCCCACTCCTGTCTCGATCTCTCCGAGCGCAGCGTTATGCTCGGCTCTCACGCCCCTGGCATCGGCGACAGCCTCGCGGCGCGAACGCTGCTCGAATCCTTCGGGAACTGGCAGATGCGCCTGCCTGCCGATGCGGGCGATCTCTGGTCCTGGCTGCTCGCTCAGGACGAGACCATCCGCGCCGAACTCTTCGCGCTGTGCATCGCCCTCAGCGTCAATGCGCTGAACATGCCCTGGGAGAGACGAACCGGCGCGCTCCGGCACGCGGACCATCTCGCCGAGCATCTCGCGCTCGATATGCGCGGCTTTTGGAGCGCCAGCGTAGAGAGCTTTCTCGGCAAGGTCACGAAGGCGCACATCCTCGCGGCGGTGCGGGAGGCGAAGGGCGACGAGACGGCGGAGATGATCGCTCACCTGAAGAAGGCGGACATGGCCGCTGAGGCCGAGCGCCTCTTGCAAGGAACGGGATGGCTACCGGACGGCTTGCGCTCATCTCGCCTCGATGAGCCCGCTCCAATTGAGGAAGCGAGCGCTTCAGAGAGCGATGCTTCGATCGCGAAGGGCGACGAGCTGCCGGCGTTTCTCGACGAGACAACCGTAGGCCCAGATTATCCCGCCGCTGCAGAATAGTCGGCACAACTCCTTCATTCCCATCATCTTTGAGCGAGCTCGCCTTCACCGGCGGGCTCTTTTCTTATGCGGAGGTTGTTATGACGTTCGACTGGTATCGACGCTGCGCCTATGACGGCGAACAAAAGAAAGCCTTCCATCGCCGAGCGCGAACCGCGTTGCGGGCCCTCGCAAAGGAACTGCGCCTTTCGGAAGTTTCATATGACTTGCGTTCGAACCGTGGCGGCGTCGCTGTCAGTGGTGAGATCACGTTGCACCATGAACGGGTGTACATCCAAGTTTGCCAACCAGCGATCGGCGCCGACAGCGGGATTCTGATCCGAACGTGTGAGGGTCGGCGCGACTACGACGGCGGGCGCAATCATTTCGCGCCCTTGTCGTTGCTGGATCACCCCGCCGAACTCGCCGAATACGTCCGCGTGGTGATAAGCGGCGAGCTTTCGGTGGTCAGCCGGATGTTCGGACCGCTCGTGCATAAGCGGCTGGCGCGCGGGTGAGCGGAAAGGAGAGCAAGAGGGCTTTGCCGGGAAGGGCGAGCCCGGGAGGCGACAAGAGAGAGCGTCCCGGGCCGATGCCAATAATCCCGGAGATGATCGATGAGCCAGAACTTCGCCGCTGTCCGCAGTAAAGCAACCCAAGCCGAATTTTCATTCGCAACCGACGACAAGCCACACGCGCTGATGATGGCGGCGCAAGCGCTGGTCAATCTGCTCGCCAAGGGCCAGCCGATCAATGTCGTCGGCCTGCGCGCGGCGATGGAAAGAGCGTTTGACGCGAGCGACGCGGAGGGAGCGTGGCGTTGGAAGGATGCTCACGAGGCGTTGGAGGCGGCGCAGGTCCTGTTCCTGCGCCGCTATGGCCCTGCGATGATTGCGCGCGCGAACAAGGAACCCGCGCGGGCCCTGGCGATGCTCTCGAAGATCGGAGCGCTGCTGCCGAGCGAGACGCGGCGCTTGGAAGAAAGCCACGCGCTTCAGCAGTTCTCGACGCCGCTGGAATTCGCCTATGTCGCGAGCCTCGCGGCGGGGCTGGGCGCCGGCGACATCGTGCTCGAACCCTCCGCCGGCACGGGGATGATCGCGATCCACGCCGAGCTTGCCGGCGCGAAACTCGTCCTTAATGAATGGGCCGAGACCAGGGCCGATCTCCTGAAGCTGCTATTTTCCGGAGCGCCGCTCAGCCGTTTTGATGGCGCGCAGCTGCACGATCGGCTCGACGCCGATTTCGTTCCGAGCGTCGTGCTGATGAATCCGCCCTTCTCCTCATCGCCGCTGATCGAGGGGCGGCACGCCGCCGCGACCTTCGAGCATATTCGTGCGAGCCTCGCGAGGCTTCGAACTGGCGGCCGGCTTGTCGCGATCACCGGCGAGACCTTTGCGCCGACCTCGAATAGCTGGCGCACAAGCTTCGAGCGCTTGCAGGAACAAGGGCGGCTTGTCTTCACCGCCTCGCTCGCGCGCGGATTTTTCGCACGACATGGGACGAGCGTCGAAAGCAGGCTGACAGTTTTCGACAAGACGCCGGCTGAAAACCCAAAACAATTTCCCAGCGGATTCGGTCCGATCGCCGGCCTTCCCGAGCTGCTCGCGCTCGTGCAGCGGGAAGTTCCGCCGCGCGCGCCCTTCGCCGCGGACGGGCCGGTCTATGGCGAGACATCGGTCCTCGGCGGCGTCGGCGCGACCGTCGATTCGTTCGCGCCGATCGCTACATCTCACCGCGCGGCCCCGCTTCTAGCGTTCACGGAGCCGCCGCGCCCCGCCCCGCGCAACGCGGCTCCGGTCCATGCCCGGCACCCCGCTTCGCCGGTCGAGATCGTCGAGCTCGCCTATGAGCTTCGCCAATGGAAAGTGCCCGAGGTCGGCGTGCTCAGCGCCGGGCTCTACGAGCCCTACGCCGTGCAGTCGATCGCAATTCATGGCGCGAAGCCCCATCCGACGACCCTCGTGCAATCCGCCGCCATGGCGTCGGTCGCGCCGCCAAAGCCGACCTACCGGCCGCATCTCCCGAAAAACGTCATCGAGTCGGGGCTGCTTTCCGACGCGCAGCTCGAGAGCGTCATCTCCGCCGGCGAAGCCCATTCCGGCCATCTTGCCGGCTCCTTTCTCGTCGATGACAGCTTCGATACTGTCTCCGTCGCGCCCGACGACGCGGAGAAAGCGGTCCGTTTCCGCCGCGGCTATTATCTCGGCGACGGCACCGGTGCCGGCAAAGGCCGCCAGGTGGCGGGCGTCGTTCTCGACAATTGGCTGAAAGGCCGCCGCAAGGCGCTCTGGATCTCCAAATCCGACAAGCTGCTCGAAGACGCGCAGCGCGACTGGGCGGCGCTTGGCCAGGAGAAGCTGCAGATCGTGCCGCAGTCGCGCTTCAAGCAGGGCGCACCGATCCGGCTGTCGGAGGGCATTCTGTTCACGACCTATTCGACTCTGCGCTCGGACGAACGCCAGGGCCGCGACGGCGCGTTGAAGGCTTCGCGCCTGACGCAAATCGTCGACTGGCTGGGAGCGGATTTTGATGGCGTGATCGTTTTCGACGAGGCGCACGCCCTCGCCAAGGCGGTCGGCGACAAGGGCGAGCGTGGCGAGAAGACCGCCTCGCAGCAGGGCCGTGCCGGCCTGCGGTTGCAAAACGCCCTGCCCGACGCCCGGGTCCTTTATGTCTCGGCGACCGGGGCGACGACCGTCGCCAATCTCGCGTACGCCATGCGATTGGGGCTCTGGAGTTCGACGGACATGCCGTTCGCGACGAGGCAGGATTTCGTCTCGGCGATGGAGGCCGGCGGCATCGCCGCCATGGAGGTGCTGGCGCGCGATCTGAAAGCGCTGGGCCTCTATGCCTCGCGCGCCCTCTCCTACGCCGGAGTCGAAGTCGAGATGCTGGTGCACCAGCTCTCGCCGGAGCAGATTCGTATCTATGACGCCTACGCCGGCGCCTTCGAGATCATTCACAACAATCTGACCGCAGCGCTGGAAGCCGCGAACATCACTGGTGAGGGCGGCAGGGCCTACAACCGCAACGCCAAAAGCGCCGCGCGCTCGGCCTTCGAGTCCAACAAACAGCGCTTCTTCAATCACCTGATCACGGCGATGAAGGTCCCGAGCCTGATCGCCTCGATCGAACGGCATTTGGAAGCCGGCCACGCCGCCGTCATTCAGATCGTCTCGACCAGCGAAGCGCTGATGGAGCGCCGCCTGGCCGAAATACCCACTTCGGAATGGGGTGATCTTTCCTGCGACATCACCCCGCGCGAATATGTTCTCGACTATCTCGCCCATTCCTTCCCGATCCAGCTCTTTGAAGTCTATTCCGACGAGAACGGCGATCTGCACTCTCGGCCCGTGGTCGACGAGCAGGCCAATCCGGTCCAGTCGCGCGAGGCCATGGAGCGCCGTAATCGGCTGATCGAGCATCTCGCCGCCCTTCCCGCCGTGCAGGGCGCGCTCGACCAGATCGTGCAGCGCTTCGGGATCGAGATGGTCGCCGAGGTCACCGGTCGCTCGCGAAGGATCGTCCGCAAGACCAACGCCGACGGCTCGGATCGGCTTTGCGTCGAGAGCCGTCCGGCCTCCTCCAATCTTGGCGAGACGCAGGCCTTCATGGATGATGAGAAGCGCATCCTCGTCTTTTCCGACGCCGGCGGCACGGGGCGCTCCTATCACGCCGATCGCACCGCCAAAAACCAGCGGCTGCGCGTCCATTACCTGCTGGAGCCCGGCTGGAAGGCTGACAACGCCATCCAGGGCCTTGGGCGCACCAACCGTACCAATCAGGCGCAGCCGCCCTTGTTCCGTCCCGTCGCGACCGACGTGAAGGGCGAGAAGCGGTTTCTCTCAACGATCGCCCGCCGACTCGACACGCTCGGCGCGATCACCCGCGGCCAGCGCCAGACCGGCGGTCAGGGCCTGTTCCGGCCCGAGGACAATCTCGAATCGCCGTACGGCCGCACGGCGCTGCGCCGGCTCTATCAGCTGGTCTATGCCGGCAAGGTCGAAGGCTGTTCGCTGACGCGCTTTATGGAAGCGACGGGCCTCGATCTCACCGACCAGGACGGCAGCCTCAAGGAGGAGCTGCCGCCGATCTCGACCTTCCTCAACCGCATCCTCGCTCTGCCGATCGCGCTGCAGAACCTCCTCTTCGAGGTGTTCGAGGGGCTGATGGAAGCGCAGGTCGAGGCGGCGATCCAGGCCGGCGTCTTTGACGTCGGCGTCGAGACGCTGGTGGCCGAAAGCCTTGTTGTCACGAACCGCCAAACGATTGCCGTGCATGGCAAGAGCGGGGCGGAGACGCAGCTTCTGACTATCCTGCGCAAGGACAAGACGCGGATCACGACGCTGGGCGAGGCGCTCGACTATGCGACCGCCTCGCAAAAATCGCGATTGATGATCAACGACCAGTCGGGCCGCGCCGCCGTCAAATTGTCCGCGACGGCGCTGATGCAGGACGACGGCTCGGTTCAGCCGCGGGTTCGTCTGCTGCGTCCGGCCCATGCCGATGTGGTCACCGTCGAGGCCTTGGAGCGCTCGCATTGGCGCGACGCGAGCTCGGAGGAATTCCGGCGGGCGTGGGAGATAGAGGTCGCATCCCTTCCGGAACTGACCGAGAGCACGTTCCACATCGTGACCGGCCTCCTGCTCCCGGTCTGGAACCGGCTCCCCGACGAAGCGGCGCGGGTCTATCGGTTGCAGACCGACGAGGGCGAACGGATCATCGGCCGGCTCGTCTCGCCGGCGAGCGCCGCCGTCCTACTCGAAGCGACGGGCGCCGGGGCCCCTGTCCTTGCGCCAGCAGCGGCCCTTGCCGCGGTGATGGAGGACGGCGCGGGGCTCGTGCTCGCTGAGGGGCTGGTCCTCAAGCGCTCGCTCGTGATGAACCGGCATCGGCTCGAACTCTCGGGCTTTAACGACACGATAGTTGATCGATTGAAGGCGCAGGGCCTTGTTTCCGAAATCATCGCCTGGAAGCTGCGGCTCTTCGTGCCGCTCGGCGACGACGTTGCAAATATCGTCGAGAAGCTCCTGGCGCTCTATCCCCTGCTCCGCGTCGCGCCTGCGACCCGCGTGAATTCTTGAGAACAGTGGGAGGCGATGATGGAAAGCCCAACTCGGACTCTGTCCAGCGGCCTCGCCGAGCATGTCGAGGACGTCTGCAGGCATTATCTCTCGAACGGTCGTCGGTGCGGCAATTACTGGATCGTCGGCGACGTGAACAACCACGTCGGCCGAAGCCTCTATGTGCGGCTCAAGGGCCCTCTCTCTGGTAAGGGAGCGCGGGGCAAATGGGCTGATGGCGCGACAGGCGAATATGGCGACCTTCTTGATCTCATCCGCGCGCGAGAGGGGCTCGCGTCCTTTCGCGATACGCTCGCCGAGGCGCGGCGCTTTTTGGGGGCGCCGCGCGTAAGAACTCCAGAGCGACGAGATCCCCATTCGAGCGAGCGCGACACCGTTGCGCTCGCTCGAGAGATTTGGGCGGCGTCGCACCCGATCGACGGCACGCCAGCGGAGGCCTATCTCCGCGCGCGGAAAATCGCCGCCGATCTTCATGACGCGCCGCTGCGCTATCACTCGGCGCTGCTTTATCGCGATCCCAAATCTGCACCCAGAAAATTGCCGGCGCTCGTCGCCGCCGTCACCGACAACAGCGGCGAGATCAGGGGCATTCATCGAACCTTTCTCGATCTGGCGCGTAACGTCAAGGCGAACGTCGCTTCGCCGCGACGTTCGCTCGGCGCCATACTCGGCAACGGCGTGCGTTTCGGTGTCATCGATGACTTCGCCATCATCGGCGAAGGAATTGAAACGGTCCTCTCGCTCAACAGCTCTTTTCCCGACATTCCGATGGTCGCGGCGCTTTCCGCCGCGCATCTTGCCGCTTGGCGTCCGCCATCGAATTTACGACGGCTTGTCATTGCCGCCGACAATGACGAGCCAGGTCGAAGCGCTGCGCAGAGACTGTCTGCGCAAATGAGAGAGCATCTCATCGACGCGACAACGATCATTCCGCTCGGCGCTGACTTCAACGGCGAGCTGCGTAAGACCTCGCGCGAAAGCATGCACGACCGGGTTACACGGCTGATTTGGGGCTGAACGCCAAGTTGGCGCCGCGCCGCCGTTGAACGAGGCGCCTTCTATGTCTTGAATTTTGCGAAGGCCTCCGTGGTGATCGATAAACAGGCCAAATATCACGACCATCTGTGATCGATGTGCGGCGGTCTGCGCCGAAGCCGCCCTCAGCGACGTGGTTCGAAGCCTGCTGTGGCGAAGGCAGTTCCTGCATCCGTTCGCTTTCGAAGGCGCACCGCCCTCGCTCTCGGCGCTGCTGGCGTAAGATGCAGACGCTTTACGGAGCGCCCCAATGAAGACTCGACGGTGCTCGAGGGCGGTCTCATCGTAAGCGGCTGTCTCTTTAGCGAGAGGGCCTCGCGCTGGCCTGAAAGAGCAGCGATGACGCCACAAGCGGCTCGCTTGCCGCAACGCTCCTCGCCGACTTCTTTCCCCTGCCCTATGTTTGCGCTTCGGGCATTCCTCGCGCGTCAAAGAAGTCGGCGAGAAGCGTTCTTCGCTTTGCTTCGACCCTGCGGGTGCGGCGAGATCCGCCCGCGGCTCAAGATCGCTGTCAGGCCGCGATCGGCGCGGCCTCCAGCGAAAGACTTCCGTCATGAACGATGAATTCGCCTCTCAGTCCTTCGAGACCATTGTTCCCGAACATAATGCTTCAGCTTCTTCGCACCTTCTGGACGAACTGGTTTCGCACGGCTATCGCCCCCTGGACGACGAACCGGATTCGCGCCCCCTGCCCTCTTCTGACGCCGCGTCCGTTGCACTCGAGTCCGCCCTCGAAGCTCTGTCGAGCCTCTTTCTCGACACCCGTCTCGAAGCCGATCTTGCCGATCTCCTGTGGTCCTTCGTCAATCTCTTTCATCGCAAGGCGCAGCGCATCGACCGCGAACTCGACGACAACGAAACCGCGCAGCGCCGTTCGCAGACCGAACAGGATGGCTCAGAAATCCGCTCAGTCGAACTTGAGCGGCTAATCGCGCAAGGGCTCACACTCACCGAACGACGCAACGCCTTCGAATTCTTTCGCGACCATCTCGCAGAGCTCTACGCGACTGAGACCGGTTCCTCTTGGCGCCCGCGCTCGGGATCGCAGGTCAATCACCGCGCCCTGACGGCGGCGATGATCGACAGCCGGGATTTCCTGAACGCCAAAAAGCTCGCCGAGACACAGGTGCTTTTGCCCCCCGGTCCTCGCATCGCGTTTGCCGGCGGCGCGGACTGCAACGATCATCAACGGATCTGGGATACGCTCGATAAGGTGCACGCGAAGCACCCGGGCATGGTCCTAATCCACGGAGCCGGGCCGAAGGGCGCGGAGCGGATCGCCGTCTGTTGGGCGGATAACCGTAAGGTTCGTCAGGTCGCCTTCAAACCGGAGTGGACACGCCACAAAAACGCAGCGCCGTTCAAGCGCAACGACGCGATGCTCGAGGCGCTGCCCATCGGGGTCATCATCTTTCCGGGGTCGGGGATCGTCGAGAACCTCGCCGACAAGGCCCGCAAGATGGGGATCCCGGTGTGGCGGTTTGCGAAGGAGGGCGCATGAGCGCCGTTAATCTGAGTCCGATTTGGGACCTGACCGTCTCGATTGCCGCCGGTTACGGCCGCTTCGCCGCGTGCACTTTGGCGGCCGACGATCGGATTTCCGCCCTCGAGCGTCTGGCGGAGGACTTTAAGAATCTGCTGCAGATGATCTACCATGCTCACGTTAAGGCCAGAATGTCGGATCCATCGGAGGCCGCCGGCGACAGCGGCTTGCACACAATCAGAGGCGGCAGTGCCTGGGATGGGCGTCTGCAAGCAAGCGATGCAAGAGATGGCGACGATTTTGGACGTCACCCCGCGCGTGGTGAAGTTTCATCCGGATAATGGCCGGAAGAAACTCGGCGCATCAACGCTGCCGCACGCCGTCGCCGTCGCCCTTCGTCGGGAGTTGCTCACATAGCACCATCAAGACTCGGAAGCGCGCCTTGCCGTGCAGGAGTCGGTCGAGCGACAATGACGAACGCGCCTAACCGGCCGCGGTCGCCGAGGCGCGTAGGGCGCCGCGCGGCTAGAGCATCGGGCTGGAGGAGACAGCTCACTATCCGAGATTTTGTTCGACGGATCGTGTCCCCGCACGTGGTGTCTGAGGTGATGCCGTCGCCGCCGCCCGCGAGTGCGCTCTGCATAGCGCCGTAGCGAAGCGGGTGGCGCAGCGGCGGCCATTGCCGGTCTTCAGCTAAGGTTCGGTTTGCGAATCGAAAATCCTTGGCAGGAGACGACAATGACCGACGAGAGAATGGCCCTCATCGAACTCATCGAAAAGGGGGCCGACGCGGATTTGATCCGCGAGATGCTGGCTTTCGCCGCCGAGCGGCTGATGGAGCTGGAGGTCGAAACGAGGACCGGCGGCCCTTGCGGCGTGCGCTCATCCGACCGGCAGAACAAGCGCAATGGCTATCGCGAGCGACCCTGGGAGACGCGCGCCGGCCGGATCGATTTTTCGATCCCCAAGCTGCGTAAGGGCAGCTATTTCCCGTCCTTCCTGGAGCCACGCCGCACGGCGGAGAAGGCGTTGGCCGCCGTCATCCAGGAGGCCTATATGCACGGCGTCTCGACGCGCGCCGTTGACGATCTCGTCAGGGCGATGGGCGGGACGGGCGTCTCCAAGAGCCAGGTTTCCCGCCTATGCGAGGAGATTGACGAGCGCGTCGACGCCTTCCTATCGCGGCCGATCGAAGGAGAATGGCCATATCTGTGGATCGACGCGACCTATCTGGAAGTCCGCCAGGGCGGCAGAATAGTCTCACTCGCCGCGATAATCGCCGTTGGCGTCAACACCGACGGCCGGCGCGAAGTATTGGGCGTCGTCACTGGCCCCTCGGAGCCGAGCCCTTCTGGAAGAGCTTTCTGCGTCGGCTCGCTGATCGCGGCCTGCGCGGCGTAAAGCTCGTCATCGCCGACGATCACAAGGGCTTGCGCGCCGCTGCAGCCAAGGTCTTCAACGCGACCCAGCAACGCTGTCGCGTGCACTGGCTGCGCAACGCGCTCGCCCATGTCGCGCCAAAGCAGCGGCCCGCGGTCATCGCCATGCTGAAGACCATCTTCGCGCAAGAATCGGCGGAGGCGGCGCATGCCCAGTGGCGGCAGGTCGCCGACGCCTTACGCGAACGCTTTCCAAAGCTTGCAGAGATGATGGACGCAAGCCGCGAGGACGTGCTTGCCTACATGGCGTTTCCGCGCGAGCACTGGCCGCAGATCGCCAGCACCAATCCAATCGAACGGGTCAACGGCGAGGTCAAACGCAGGGCCGACGTCGTCGGCATTTTCCCTAACGAGCGGGCGATCATTCGCCTCGTCGGCGCACTCATGCTCGAACAAACTGATGAGTGGGCGGTGACACGTCGCTACATGAGCCTTGAATCACTCGAGCCGATGAGCAACGATCCCATCATCAGCCTGCCCGCCGTGGCGGCCTGATCACCCTCGGACCCAGGCCGAGGACCGGCGATTAGACACCACGCCACGGGACACGATCTGTTCGACGCATGCGAGTGCCAAATCCGCGCCCCCAAGACATCACGGAAAACTTGCGTCCCTTCCCTGAAAAACACCTCAGTCATCACAGATGCCCCGATCTTGTCGCAAAGCGGAACGAAGCTATCGCACGTGTTAATGCTCTGATTCGATTGAAACAATGTCCAACCAAACCGGTTGTTAGGGTGGAATCAAATTGAGGCTGGTACGGTGACAGTGCAAAGGTGAATCTAATAAGGGCGGCGCCATGGGGAATAAAAAGGTCGAAGCGAGCGGGCCGCCCATTGATAAGGTGTCTGCATTGCGATCGGCGTTGCGCTCGGCGCCGTCGAGGAAAAGCACACGCTCCCGCAGTCCTCTCAAAGCCGCAGTCGTCCAATTGCTCCCGGATCTGCTCGCTTTCCGCGCAAAGGGATATACCAGCACGGAACTTGCCGAAATCATGCGGGAAAATGGCTTCGCTATCGCCGCCGCCACATTAATCAAGTACATCAACGAGGCTCGCGCCCGGACGACCAACCGCCGCAAGAACAAAGCGGTCGTTGCAACGGAAGCAAAAGCGACTGCCGCCGATTCTGGCTCGAGAGCTGCCGATGCGACGACAAAGATGGCGACGCCGCCTTCGCTATTGTCGACGAAGCCTCTGGCCCAAAATCGAAGGGCTGCGAAGGACGTTCTCGGGCATCGATTCGATTACGACGTCATTGATTTGTGCATAAGTCAAGACTTTCGGATGAAAACTAACCATCTGATTCTGAAGGTCTAATTTTGTGCAAAAGTTAGGTGCGAAAGTTATTGTGACAGCGAATAGCTTGCCGCTATTCCTGTGAAAGAGCGTTCCTACAATGAATCTAACTTCAGTTCCAGATGACTAGGGAGCCGAGGCCCGATACGCGATAGCGTTGAGAAATAGTCCGGCTACGACGATTCCGGCGACCGCCTGTGAAGCGACAAGAAAGCGCGCCATGGCGGTCATAGGCAGAATGTCGCCGAGCCCAAGCGTCGTTTGCACGACCGCGCTCAAATACAACATACGCCCGAATGAGCCGCTGATTTTCAGAGGATTCCCGCGCGCACCGCGCACATAATCCTCAAAGCGGCGTTGTTCCTCGGCTGTCAGCAAAATTTGCGGCCCGCGAAACATCTTCGCATAATCACCAACTCCACGATCAAACAAAATATTCAAAGCCTTCGCCGTAAAAATTTGACGGTCATCAGATTGCGTCGTGTCCAGCATGTAAGCAACACGATGATGGATGAGGGTTTCACCCAACGTATTTGCCCCGTCCGCATACATCATAATATTCGCTCTGAACATCCAGACTACGTCCTTGTCGTTCACAGACACAACGCACGGCAATATAACATCAAACGGGATTCGATCCCGCATGTCGCCTTCGTGATCCTCAACGGATGCAATTTCCGCTGCAAACCGACACGGCTTCCCCTCGACTTCCAAAATCTCGTGTTTCTTGGCGTCGCGCCTCATGGCCGCAGTCAGGTCAGAAAGCATTTGGTCCCGATCGACATTTGCAAGCGGCTCTCGTTGTGAATATGGGGCATAGAAACCGTTCGGCGCGCACAGCAAGTAGAGGCCCGCAAACAGCGGCAACAGCGCCAAATAGCAAACCAGGAACAACAGTGGATCGCACCCCGAAAGAGCACGAGAAATCCGTTCTGACAGCGCCGCTATCGACATTGAAAGAAACTCCAAAGCCCCAAAGACGAACCGTAAATTGCAGCGTAACTGAAAGCGTCCGTTACGCACACGCTCCTGGTATCCATCGGGATCGTATCGATCCGACCTTATTGCCAAGCTTAATCTATATATGATAATGTCCTTTATCAAAGATTCTGGAGGGCGTCATGGGCAAACGGAGTTGGGACGTTTTTGTGAAGGCTAACCCGAAAGCAATCTGTGTTGTCACAGGGTTTGGCTGGAAAGCACCGCGCGTCGGACTAGCTCGTGACGGGCGCAAATTCCCGACGCCTTACGGCGTTCTAATTGAGGTCCTTGGCAAGACGCTCAAAGGTGATTGGACCATTCGGTCAGAAAGAAACGGGAAAGCCACCCTTATTCACATCGCGCTTGTCGACCGATCTGATCTCGCGCTGATCGGCAAGATTTTTCAAATAGGCCAGAATCCAAACGTTAAGCCGCCCGCCCCGTGTGCGGAGCTGCATCAGTTTCCCTACGATCCATCTGATTACGCTAGGCTCACCAAGGCTTGTGGCTATGTCCCGGCATGAGCTCAAAGTCATGCAGGAAAATGCGATCAACACGCTTCCAATGCATGCCTCCGCGCGGGTTCCCGCGCTCGTCCGCTCTGCCGGCGAGCGCGCCCAGACCCGCTTTTGGGAATTCTTCGTCAACAACATCCGCAACGCGCACACGCGGCGTGCCTATGGCCGCTCGATTGGCGAATTCCTCGCCTGGTGCGAGCAGCGCGGCCTCGCCTCGATCATCGACATCGATCCGCTGCATATTGGCGCTTATGTCGAAGCGCTGACGCGAAGCCATAGCGCGCCAACCGCCAAACAGCGCCTTGCCGCCATTCGCATGCTGTTCGATTGGCTGGTGACCGGCCAGATCATCCCGACCAATCCGGCCGCCAGCGTGCGCGGCCCCAAGCATGTCGTGAAAGTCGGAAAGACGCCGGTGCTCGATCCGGAGGAGACGCGCATCTTGCTCGACAGCATCGACGTGACGACGACCGTCGGCTTGCGCGATCGCGCTCTCATCGCGCTGATGGTCTATTCCTTCGCGCGCGTCGGCGCAGCGCTCGCCATGAAAGTCGAAGATGTTTACGTACAGAACCGCCGCCTTTGGGTGCGACTGCATGAGAAGGGCGGCAAGCGACATGAAATGCCCTGTCATCATAATCTGGAGTCTTACTTGCACGCCTATATCGACGGCTGCTACCTCGCAGCCGATCCAAAGGCGCATTTGTTCCGTACGATCGGACGTGGCACAGGCGAGCTGACGTTGACTCCTCTGCCCCAGGCCAATGCTTATGCCATGATCCGGCGGCGCGCGTTGGCGGCGGGGATCGCCACCAAGGTCGGCAATCATAGCTTCCGCGCCACAGGGATCACCGCCTATCTCAAAAACGGGGGGACATTGGAGAAGGCCGCGAGCATGGCAAACCATGCCTCGACGCGCACGACGCAGCTCTATGACAGGCGGCGGGATGAAATGAGCCTCGACGAGGTCGAGAGAGTGGTGATTTGAGATGAGCTCTTCTGGCACGAAAGACCAAGGCTGATGGCCCTCGACCATTACGTTTCGCAGGTCCACCTACGCAACTTCTACTCTCCCGTGCTTGGCAACAAGATGCACGCTATCAGGAAACGTGATCTGCTCAAGTTTCCGTGCGGGTCAAAGGACGTTTGTCGCATCGATGATGGCAGCACAAACGCCTACCTGACCGAAGAACGCATCATTGAGGAGTTCTTGAAGGGCGTCGAGCCGAGATATAACGAGGCAGTTTCTTGTCTTCGGCGCGGCGAAATCGACGAGACAACGATCTATGTGATTGCGGGCTTTGCTGCCTACGTCGCGACATGCTCACCCGCAGCGATGCGCGTGCACTCAGCGCCTATGCGGCAAGTCGTGGAAGCGACCTCAAAAATACTGGACGCAAAAGGTATGTTCGGCCCTTCGCCTACTGGCTTGGGAAGCCGAAGCTTCACAGAGCTTCTTGAATCAAAGGCCATACAGGTCAATGTCGACCAGAAGTATCCGCAGGCCATTGGGATTTCCAACATTCTCAAAACTGCATCTGTTTTCGGCAATGGGCTTTGGGACATCATCGTCAATGATCACGCGAGCCATAGCCCGTTTTTCACCAGCGATTTCCCTGTTGCCGTCGAGCACGCAGAAGACCCGCGCGTCCTAAATCGCATCGTGCCACTCACAGCGGAGCTGGCCTTGCGGATCATCCCCCAGCCCGAGACGCGCGGAGAGGTGGACCTCAGTTTTTCCAAGATGCGCTTTCGCGTCGTCCGGCCTAATCATTCTGAGGTTTGCTCCCTTAACCAGACGATTATCCGCTCGGCGGAGGAGCTCGTGTTTTTCCGCGATGACCTCCCCTGGATTCCGGACTTCGTCCGAAAGCACGCTCGATTTCGAGTGCAGGCTCACACTGAGGAAATAAGGACTGGAGACGGCTATTTTGTAATTTCCTCCATGCAGCTACGGGAAGCATGAAGCCGGCCGCTGCAATCGCAGAAGGCAGCAAATACGGCAATATAACGTCATCTATGTCGCGCTCTAGCTGCGCAGCACGACCGAGACGCTTGACATTAGGAGAAAATAGGACAAAATAGGACCTAAGTTTGCAGGAGACCAAGCTATGATTCCGCAGTCCCCCAATACCTCGTTGTTCCGCGAGCCTTCGTCGCCGCATCTCCACGTAGACGGCGAGACGTGCCCCTGGTGCGAACAAGAAATTCCTGTCGAAAAGCTCGAGGAGATCAGCGGAAAGATCGCAGCGCGCGAGCGGGAACAGACGAAGGCAATCACCGCGCAACTTGAACAACAATATGCGTTTGACAAGGCTCAGCTTGAGGCAAAGGCCAGGGCGGACATTGATGCTGAACGTCGTCAGAGTGCTGCACGGGAGACGGCGGCGCGCGAGGAAACACGTAAAGCTGTTGAAATTGCTGCCGCAGAAAAACTCGCCGCGGCGGAGCAAAGCCGCCAAGAATTGCAAACCGCGCTGCAGAAGCAGGTCGAGGAATCAGAATCGGCCAGGAAGGCGGCCGAGGAGGCCGGAATTGATTTAAAGGCTCAGCTCCAGCAACTGCGCCAGGAAAATGAGACGGCTCTAGCGACGGCAAAGGCCGACGCCAAGGCGCGCGAGGCCGAGATTCTGGCTCAAGCGCAGCGGGCGGCGGAAGCTACGGTAGCCGAGAAGCTTGCAGCTAGCGAAAGCGCCCGGTTTGAATCAGAGGCCGCGTTGCAGGCGCGGATCGCTCTGGCCGAAGAGACAAAGCTCGCGGCGGAGCAGAAAGGAGTGGCGCTTCAGCTTCAACTTGACGAACTTCATAAGGCCAAAGAAGCTGAAGTGGCGCGAGTTAGAGAAGATGCCGCGGCCGAAGCCAGCCGCATCCGTCAAGAGGCGACCGAGCTCGCCGAAGCGTCCATCCGTCAGAAAATCTCTGACAACGAAAAGGCTCTTGCCGAGGCCCAGGCGAAGACCGCGGAGGCCGAAACCAAGCTTTCGCAACTCTCGGAGCAACATGAGCTCGCTCTTAAAGAGCGCCTCGATTCTCTAAGAGAGGTCATGGAAAAGGCCAAGGATGAGGCGATCAACGTCGAGAAAGCTAGGGCCTTTGATGAGAATCAGAAGCTGTCCAATAAAGTGAACGAACTGCAGCGCGCCCTTGAAAAAAAGACAAATGAAGAGCTCGGCGAAGGGGCCGAAATTGACTTGTTTGAGGCTCTCAAAAAGGAATTTCCGGGCGACCGGATCGAGCGCATAGCGAAGGGAGCCCCGGGCGCTGATATCATCCACGTTGTGTTGCACAACGGCAGGGAGTGCGGAACTATCATCTACGACTCAAAGAACCACAACGCCTTCCGCAACGACCACGTTACTAAGCTTCTCAACGACCAGCTGGCCGCAAAGGCTGAGCACGCAATTCTTTCCACACATAAGTTTCCGGCTGGAACGCGCCAGCTGCATGTCCAGGATGGTGTGTTGCTCGCCAATCCCGCTCGCGTTGTGTCGGTCGTCACCCTGATCCGTCAGCACTTGCTCCAGACCCATACTTTGCGCCGAAGCAGCACCGAACGAGAGAGCAAAACGGCGGCTCTTTATGCGTTCATTACGTCGGAACGCTGCACTCAACTCTTCGGCCTGGTCGACGCCCACACTGATGAGCTGCTGGAACAGCAGGTTAAGGAGAGGAAACAGCATGAGGCGGCCTGGAAAAAGGAAGGCGAGTTAATCCGCTCGATTCAAAAGGTGCAGGCCGAACTGTCCAACGAAATCAGCGGAATTATTGGCACCGCAGCAGATGAAGAAATGACCCTAGAAGCTGCACACCTATGACCAAACCACACCATACTACGCCCGAACATCGGTCGAAGGTTATAGGGCTCCAGGAACGTCGCCTCGACCGCACGATCCTGCGAACCTATCGCACGAAAGTTGATATCGACGAGGTCGTTCCTAACCCGAACCAGCCACGGTTAGGGCCGAAGGAAGATGAGGAGCTCCAACGCCAAATTGAAGCAAATGAGGGGCTGTTCGAGCCCCTCCTCGTCGAGCCTCATCCTGAGTTGCCAGGTAAATTCAGGATCATTGACGGCGATCGCCGATGGACGAACTCCCGCATTCTCGTTGAACGAGGGCGCGAGCAATATCGCCAGATTCCCGTCGAGGTGACAGACAGAACGCTCTCGGAGGAGGAGCGGCTCCGCGTATGGATTTATATTCATCGCCAACGCAAGGAATGGGACGCCAAGGAAAAGGAGATGGTTGCGTATCGCCTCGTCGATTTGATGGGGCGCGCAAGTGCGGCCAACATCCTCGGCATTACAGTTCGTGAGCTCGACAAACTCGTTGAGGTTTTCGAGCTTTCGGAGAAATTCACGAAATTGCGCGATCCGAGCGCCGCAATCACCTGGGCGCGCGAATTGATGGGCGTGAGCAAAAAGCTCTTGGTCCCCAGCGTTATCGACGCTGTCGTCAAAAAGGTGAATGAAAAACGCATAACGAGTTCGAAGGATTTGCGGAAGCTTCGAGTCATTCTTCCAGATCCGGTCGCCCGTGCTCACTTCCTAAGTGATGATGGCGATTTAGAGTCGGCGCAGCTACGTCTGCGTGCGGTCGAAAAGAAAGCCAACGACGGCCTTCTAACCGATTTGGATTCCGCAGTTGAAGCCATGAAAAGTGTACCTTGGACCACCCTCCAGAAAATGAAGGGCGATGCCAGCCTGCTTAAGAAAATTGAGGATGCCGAGGAATTGCTAAAATCTCTTCGGAAGGCCCTTACTTCCCCTTAAACCAGCAGCACGGAACTTCGGATAAAACTATGAATGTTGTGCATCTCTGCCGCATCGACGCCGCGCGCAATATGAGCCGGTTCTATCGGCTCGATCTCCAGCCCGATTTATTCGGCGGTATGCTGCTTCCCCGACGGACTACCAGGCGACGGTTGCCCGTGGTTTCCAGCTCCTCCGCCCGCAAGCTTTCAATGTGCCGAATAATCAAGCCGTGCGGAACTTCCGCCAGCCCGTTGTCCGGGCCGGCGATACCCGGAAGCATGTTTTCGGCGGTTTTCAGCGCTGCTGCTATCCCTATCAGCGTTTCCAATCGAACGAAGAGCGGGAATTCGCCGTGCTCATTGACAGCGCCAACGAAACCGACGTGCTTCGCTGGATGAAACCCGGGTCACGACAATTCCGGATCGAATACGCGAACGGACAGCCTTATGAGCCCGATTTTGTGGTGGAGACCCGCACCCAAAAGCTCATCGTCGAGATCAAGGCAGCCAACGAAATGACGGACCCCGTCGTGCAAGCCAAGGCCCGGGCCGCCTGCAAATGGGTCCGCTATGCCAACGAGCACGCCGCGCAGACAGGCGGAAAGCTATGGGCCTATGCGCTGGTTCCGCATGATGCCGTCCTCCCGAGCGCCTCGTTAGCTGGATTGATGGCCAGATATGAGCTTGTTGCACCTGCGGCTGCTGTAACCTAAGCAAGTAATCCCGCTCCTTCGGTCGTCTGCGCCGAAACGTCTTCGCAGCCTTTCTTTCACGGTTCCCCCCGACTGGAGCGATCCGCATGGCGGCCTCTCATGTGGGGACGTTTGACCGGGACCGCCGGGCGATCAACGCGGCTCGCTTCCGCGCTTCGCTTGTGCAGCTGCGCCCCGCTCTGCGGCGCGCCTGAAGGCGCGGCGTTTGATCCCCCGGCTCAATGGTCCCAGTCCCCCTGCCCCCACGAGGCCGCACTCCCGCGGCCCGCCAAACAAGGGGGCACCGCCATGAAGACCGAACGCTTCGACATTCACCAGCACATCACCAACCAGATCATTGCCGCCATTGAGTCCGGCACCGGCGAATTCCGCCTCCCCTGGCATCGCTCAGCCGGCAACATCATGCGCCCCGTCAATATCGCCTCGAAGAACGCCTATCGCGGCGTCAACATCCTCACCCTCTGGGCGGCCGCTGATGAGTTGGGTTATTCGTCCGGCACCTGGGGCACCTACAAGCAATGGGCCGAGGCCGGAGCACAGGTCCGCAAAGGCGAGAAAGCCGCTTACGTCGTCTTCTACAAGGAGATCGCCGTCGCTTCTGAAGACAGCGACGAGGCCGAAACTCGCCTCTTCGCCCGCGCCACGCCAGTCTTCGCCGCCGAGCAGGTCGACGGCTACCAAGCGCCCGTGGTTGAAGATGTTGCGACCGTCTTCTCGCCGATCGAGGCGGCCGAAACCTTCGTCGCCCAGACCGGCGCAATCGTTCATCACGGCGGCACCCGCGCCTACTACCGCCCATCGACCGACAGCATTCAGCTGCCTTTGCGCGAGGCTTTTGTCGGTTCGCCGACCAGCACCCCCGCCGAAGCTTACGCCTCAACCAAGCTGCACGAGCTCATTCACTGGACGAGCGCCGAGGCTCGCTGCAATCGCCAGCTCGGCAAGCGCTTCGGCGATGACGCCTACGCCATGGAGGAATTGGTGGCCGAGCTCGGTGCCGCCTTCCTGTGCGCCGATCTGCGGATCACCGACGCCCCGCGTCCGGATCACGCCCAATATCTCGATTGCTGGCTGCGCGTCCTGAAGGCCGACAAGAAGGCCATCTTCACCGCCGCCTCGAAGGCCTCCGAGGCCGTGACGTTTCTCGCCACCTTGCAGGGCGCATAAGCGCCCTGCCTCTTAGTCTCGGTGAGGGAGGCTATCTTCCTAGGAAGCTAGGAAGCTGTATTTTCGCGGCTAAGCCGTCAGGGTTCATGCCGCATAGGAGCGCTCAAAGGCCCCTCCTTCCTCAACGTCTGCTTTTACTGGCGAGCGGCCCGCTCCGTCCTGGTTCCGGCCGTCCTTTTGCAGAACGTCCCTACCCGCCGCTGCATGATAGCCACCTGCCGTTTGGGGCAGCTTCGCCTGTCGCTCACGACGACATCGAAAATCTCGCGTAAGTCTGCTTCGCCCGATCCCGTTGCCCCCTGCCCTTCCCGCGCTGCCCATGAAGGGCCTCGAAACGTGCGGGTTCTACAGCCAGACCCGCCGCCTATGCGTGCAACGGCCTTCCACCCAGAACGAACAGAAAAGCGCCTGCCGCCATGTGGTGACGGCGACGGCGTTTTCTTTCGTTCCGGTTCCCTGCGAAGGACCGTTGACGCGCGACCTGTCTGTCCGTGGCCGAACCGCATCGAGCCCCCATTCCAGGGCATCGCAAACAAGAAAGGACAGACCATGAGCAACAATCAATCGAAACGTCCCACGCATCGGGCCTATGCGGTCACCAAGCGCGGCGACAAAAGCTTCTGGCGCGAAATCGGCGCGGCTTGGGCTCACCCGGATGGCGAGGGCTTCAGCTTGAAGCTGGACCTGGTTCCCCTCAACGGAGCCGAAATTGTCATCCGCAAGCCCAAGCCGACGGAAGAAGCGGCCTGAAGGGCGCGCGCCCCGCCGGATTGCTGGCGGGGCCTTTCATTGTCTCGATCGAATGCTTGCATAAATTTTTCATGCGTCCCCGCCCCCTGGTTCTTTCGGACCATCTCGCAGAGTTCTATGCGACCGAGACCGGTTCCCCCTGGCGTCCACGCTCGGGATGGCAGGTTAATCACCGCGCCCTGACGGCGGCGATGATCGACAGTCGGGATTTCCTGAGCGCCAAAAGGCTCGCCGAGACGCAGGTGCTTTTGCCACTTGGACCTCGCATCGCGTTCACCGGCAGCGCGGACTGCAACGATCATCAACGAATCTGGGATACGCTTGATAAGGCACGCGGCGTCCTTGAGGACATGTTATCCGAGCCGAAGTTAGCCGCGGCTAACCGCGCCTATAAATTTCTAGTCCGAACGAGAAAAGCAGAAAAAGTTAGCCGCGGCTAACGACCCCGTGCCCGCCGATTAGGTGGGCGGCGCCTAGAATTCACTGCGCCCGCAAGATCTGGCGCTGCATCTATTGCGGCAAGGCGAATCGAGAAGCCGTTAACGTCTTGTTAGCACTAAAAACGTTGCGCCTCCCGGCAGAATCGGCATTAATGCGCAAAGACGCGCTTAGAGTGCGAAACTTTGAAAAACTCCGCAGCTTTGATTTGGTGAGAGCCTTTCCGGCATGGCACACAAACCAGCCACTCTTTCGCAGGGGACAGAACTGAGGACGCTAATTCAGCGGCACGCTCAAAATCTGTCGGAGCAGTTGCAGGCGCATCAGCGAAACAATTTTCCTCCTTCCGCCGAAAAAAGTATCCGCCTTTTTTCGCCCGCGGAAGCGGCAAAATTGATCGGAATTCACGAGGGGTACTTGCGGCAGGTTGCGTCAGAGGGGCGGGGAATCGCCGCGACGGTGACGAACGGTAGGCGGTCTTACTCGGTGGAGGACATTCAGAATATCCGCCGCATTCTCGATCAGAGTGCCCGAGGGGATCGTCGCTATCTACCTCATCGGGTTGATGGCGAGCATTTGCAGATCATCACCGTGATGAACTTCAAAGGAGGATCAGGGAAGACGACGACATCCGCGCATTTGTCGCAGTACTTGGCTCTGCATGGTTACCGCGTCCTTGCGATTGATCTCGATCCGCAGGCCAGCCTGTCCGCTCTTTTCGGTTCGCAGCCCGAGCTAGACGTAGGACCGAACGAAACACTTTACGGCGCGATTCGATACGACGAGCATCGTCGATCAATCAGCGAAGTTGTTAGAGGAACCTACATTCCCAACCTGCATTTGATTCCTGCCCATCTCGAGTTGATGGAATTTGAGCACGAGACGCCGAGAGCGCTAATGCGGCGTGACCCCGGGGATTTGATGTTTTTCGGGCGTATCGCTCAAGCAGTAGCTGAGGCTCAGAATTTGTACGACATTGTCGTCATCGATTGCCCTCCGCAGCTTGGCTACTTGACACTGTCAGCGTTGAGCGCCGCAACTGCAGTTCTGATCACAATACACCCTCAGATGCTTGACGTGTTGTCGATGGCGCAATTCCTAACGATGACGGGAGATCTCTTGGAGGTCGTCGCTGATGCGGGAGGGACAACCAATTACGACTGGATGAATTACCTCGTAACGAGGTTCGAACCTAGCGACGGCCCTCAAAACCAAATGGTCGCGTTCCTGAGGTCAATATTTGGGCAGCATGTGCTCATTCATCCAATGCTGAAAAGCACGGCGATTTCAGACGCATCGATCACCAACCAAACCCTGTATGAGGTTGAAAGACAGCAGTTTACGCGATCAACTTACGATCGCGCCATCGAATCCATGAACCAGGTCAACGGAGAGATCGAAGGCTTGATCCGTCGAGCTTGGGGGAGAGCAGCATGAGCCGGAAAGCTCTTTTCGCCAATTTGAAACCTGCTTCAGTTTCGGCAGCCGAGAGCGAAGCGACGGTCAAATCCGAAGATCGTACAGGGGACGACAAGTCGGTCGCTGATCCGATTAGAGCGGCGAGACTTAGGTCTCGGCCAATTCTAGGTGCTCCGGAGCTCATAAAGACAGCCGCCGCACCTGTCGGTGCACTAGGGCAATCGCTCAGCGAATTCAAGGCTCAATCCGAGCGCGCGTCCGCAATTGAGCGCCAGCTCGCCGAGGGACAGGCTGTCGTTGATCTTGATCCAACTCTGATTGATCCTTCTTTTGTGAAGGATCGTATGCCAACGAGTAAGGAGGCGCACGCTCGATTAGTTGAAGCCATTCGAGAGCATGGGCAACAGGTGCCGATTCTAGTCCGCCCTCATCCGAGTAACATGGGGCGGTACCAGGTTGCATATGGCCATCGCCGCCTTCGCGCTGCATTGGAGCTTCAGCGAACCGTTCGCGCCGTCGTCAAGGCTCTTTCCGACGACGAACTCGTCATCGCTCAAGGGCAGGAAAACAATGAGCGACAAGATTTGTCGTTCATCGAAAAGGCAAGATTCGCGCGCGACTTGGAAGAGAAGGGATTCAAGCGCGATACGATTATGACTGCGCTTTCCGTGTACAAGAGCGATCTTTCGAACATGCTCTCGGTCATTTCGCGAATTCCCGAGGACGTCGTCAACGCTATCGGACCCGCGCTTGGGATCGGACGACGAGGATGGATCGACCTCGCAGAGCGATTTTCCGACCCCTTCGTCGCAGAATCAGTAGCAGCCTTGATTTTGGCACCGGACTTCCTCGCCCTCGAAAGCGATCAGCGGTTTCGGCAGGCGCACGCTGTGGCGAGACCGAGCATTGAACGGCCTCGGTTTGAAAACTGGACGACGGCTGAGGGCGCAAAATTCGCCAAAATTGTGCAGAACGCCGAAAAGATTTCGGTGACGATCGACCGTCGAGTTGTCCCTGAATTTGGAGATTACATCCTCGAGCGATTGCAGTCGCTTTATGAGGAGTTCAAATCCCGTCGATGACGGCGAGCGTTTAGCGTGGCGTCAAAAAGTACCATCGCAGGAGAAACCGACAAAAGAAAAAGGCCCCCGAAACATCGCCCCGGAAGCCCTTCTCGTAGTTAGCACCTAGAGAATCACACTTCCGCGAATCGCTGTCAAGAGTCGGCGCCGTTTCGGTGAGCAGATTTCTTTTGCCTGAACGAGGCAAAAGGTCATGCAAAGACAAGCAACGACGCCCTTTGGGCGGCGATCGCTTTCGCTCGCCATGGTGGCGAGCCAGGCGGCGACGAAAGAATTCACGTCTCGTCCAGACGCGTCAGAAACCGTCGTCCATAAATGGCGACTGTTTCGGGCGCTGACGGAGGCAAAAGCACCGCTTGGCGTCACCGACCGGGCGTTATCGGTTTTGCACGCGCTGCTGAGCTTCCATCAGGAGACGGCGCTGATGCTGGAGAAGGAATTCAAATCCTCGGAAACTGAGGCGGCTCCTGGGATCATCGTCTTTCCGTCGAACAAGGAGCTATCGATCCGCGCGCACGGGATGGCGCCGGCGACGCTGCGGCGGCATATCGCCGTGCTGGTCGAGGCCGGGCTCATTATTCGGCGCGACTCGCCCAATGGCAAACGTTTCGCGCGGCGAGGGAAGGGGGGCGAGATCGCGGACGCCTTCGGTTTCGATCTCACTCCTCTCGTCGCCCGCGCCGCAGAAATCGAGAATCTCGCCGAGGAAATCCGCGCTGAAAACCGCGCCATGGCGCTGCTGCGCGAAAAGATCACTCTGGCGCGGCGGGACATCGCCAAGATGATCGAGACGGCGATAGAAGAGGGCGTTCCGGGCGATTGGGAGGCCCGCCACGGCGACTACCAGGCGCTCACCATTCGCCAGGTGCGCAAGATGACGAGGACAGACCTGGAGGCCTTGGCGACGGAACTTGTCGCTCTCGCGGCCGAGATCAATACTTTGCTGGAAAATCACGTAAAACGGCAAAATATAACCGCCAATGAGTCTCAGACTGAGCGGCATATACAGAATCAAACCACAAACATTTCTGATCTTGAACCTAGCCTTCAAGAAGGCAGGGGCACTGCGTCCGGATTTAACAACGGAGGTTTGGGGACCCCATCAGCGCCAGAGCCTGAAATCGATGCAACCAAGCCCTCCAAATTGGACGTTAAATCTCAACCGCCGCGAACCTATCCGCTCGGCATGGTCCTCGACGCCTGCCCAGATATCCTGGACTTTGCGCCAAGCGGGATTTCTTCTTGGCGGGATCTCATCGCGACGGCGGGGACAGTGCGATCGGCATTGGGCGTTTCGCCCGACGCCTGGTCGCAGGCGCTCGACGTCTTGGGCGAGCACGACGCCACGGTGGTCATTGCGGCAATTCTCCAGCGTGGCGAGGAAATCAAATCCGCGGGCGGCTATCTCCGTGTCCTGACCGCGAAAGCGAGGGCAGGGGAGTTTTCGCTTGGCCCGGTTCTGATGGCGTTACTGCGCGGGAAGGCCGCAAAAGCAGCGCGCGAGCGAAAACGAGCGGGATGATGCTTGTCGCGCAACGTTCGGGGCCGTGATCTATCCGGGCGCACGCCGTCACCGGGCGACATAGCCGCGACGCTCCTTCAAGCGCCGCTGCCGGACCAGAGCCTCCATCGCTTGCGCAATGTCGTCGCAAACAGTGCTGCGCAGCCGGCCGATCCGTCCCCATTCCGCGACCAAACACCAGCGCCCGAACAGATCAGGCGCGATATCGAGGCGGTAGAACCGGTGCATGTTCTTGGCTGGGTCTATGCGATGCAAAAGGATGGCGTCCACGATCGCGAGTCTGAGTCCCGGCAGAGCATCGGTCAAGACACTGTGCCCCGGAAAAGCAGAGGCACCGTCACGCGCGCTTATCTGCGGGCGGCGACGCCCGGCTTGATCCCCCAGCTCAGTCAGCCACCGGCTGAATGTTAGATTGGCCGACGCCTGAGACCCATGTTTTTGACGGGGTGCGGTTTCACAACCCCGCCGCCTTGGTGAGATTGATCTTGAACCGATCGCGCTTGCGCTGGTAGCGGCGGGTCATCTCCGCCGAGGCGTGGCCAAGGTGCCTTTGCACATGGCCTTCCTCGATCTGTGCCGAGGAGGCGAGGCCGGCGCGCAGGGAGTGGCCGGAGAAGGCGCGTCGCCTTTCGCCTTCGGGGAGGTCGCCACGTAGGCCCGCGGCCAGCGCCGTTTTCTGGACGAGCCGCGCGACATGCTTGTCCGAGAGCCGCGCCGCCGAGACGCCGCCATTCTTGCGGGCGATCGGGCGAAACACCGGGCCGCTGCCGATGCGGCCGAGACCGAGCCAGATTTTGAGCATGGCGACAGGGCAGGTGAGGGGAGATGAGCCGCGGCCGATCTCGACCTCGCGCCAGCCGGTCTTGCCGTTGAGGGTCAAAAGCAGGCCGCCGCCGTTCTGGTCGGCGCCGACGATCTCGATCCAGCCGGTTCCGTCGTCCGTCTGCTCCGGCCCGCAATCGAGGCCGACGATCTCCGAGCGGCGCAGGCCGCCCGCGAAGCCGATGGCAAGAATGGCCTTGTCGCGCAGGCCGCGCAGGTCATTGCCCAGGACCGCCAGCATGGCCAGCAGCTCGTCGGCGAAGATCGCCTCCTTCTGAACCGGCGGGCGTCCGTGAGCGCGGCGGATGCCGGCCAGCACGGTAGCGATATGGGGATCGCCCGTGTCCAGCAGGCGGCCGAGCTGGCGATAGCGCCAGCAAATGCCGGAGAGCCGGCGCTCCAGCGAGGAAACAGACAACGTCGGCCGGCCCGGCCCGCCCTCGACGCAGGCAGCGAGATACAGGCCGACGGTCTGCGGGTCCGGGGGCAGGGGATCGAGCCCCTGCCGGCGCAGCCAGGAGGCGAACTGCCGCCAGTCGGCGTCATACGCCCGCTGGGTGTTCTCCGAGCGGGCGTTGCGGGCGTAGTCGCGGGCCTTTTCCGAGAGCGCCGCGAGATGGGGGGCGGGCTCGGCGAGCGCCCTGCCGCCGGTGGTGTCCTCGTCGGCTTTAGCCATTGTTGTCCTCGCTTGCTTCGTCGCGGGGCGCGCCGGGGCTTCAAAAATCCGACGCCTCGGCGCGCTGAGGGCGGCCGAAAAGGCGCTTCGCGGCCGAGTCTAGCAGGGGTTTCCCTGTACGTCCGATAAGCGCACATTATCGGACATGTATGAGAGAAGACAAGCCCGGCGGATAGGGCGCGAAAACAGGTGACAAAGCGCCGCCGTCGGCTACGATTCTGGCCATGCTAGTGCTTGATTCGATGTCAGCGCTCGGCCCTGTTGCCACCGCGCCGCGGCCGCGCGCGCGGCGCGCCGAGGCCCTGGGAACCGCGAATGAGGAGCCGCTGCAGGCCCTGCCGCGCTGGGCGCGGCCGCAGAGCCCCGACCCCGGCGCGGCGATCTTTGCGGCGGGCGCCGGCCTTGCGCTCTTCGACGCCCTCCTGCGCCGTCCGGACGGCGGCGAGCCGGTCTTCGCCGGCTGCCTGCGTCAGCGTCTCGCGCTAAAAGCCGCCGACTCCTGCGCGACGCTGGCGCGGCTGCGAGAGGATGCGGGCGCCTTGCGCGACGCCGAGCATCTTCCGGGTGGCGGCGACACGAGCCCGGCCGGTCTGCTGCATCGCCTGTTCCGGCTTTACGCGTCGCTGCCGGCCCGCGTCGACGCGGCGGCGCCCGCGGCGGAGCTTCTCGGGCTCAGGGACGCAATCGACGCCCGCGCGCTCGCCGCCATCGCCGCCGCGACGCCCGACCCGCTCATGGCCGCCGCGCGGGCCAGCGCCGCCGCCCTGAAACTTTGCACACAGGCCGCCGACGCCGAAATCTTTGCCTTCGTGGTCGCCGATCTGGCTTTGGCAAGCCGTCTAACCTGGGCGCGGCCGATCCCGCTTCTCGCCGTTGCGATCCGGCATCCGTCGCTGCGGCGCGGGGCAGGGGCGACGGAAAGAGAAAGGGAAAAGGCGCGCTGCCCGCGACCGAGGGACGATGATTGGCCCGTGGCGGTCGCGCGCGCCTATGGGCTCGCGGTCGTCGAGGCCCATGCGCTCGCTGTCGATCTGGCCCGGCGGTCGCAAAAGCTCCTTTCTGTCGCGCCCGTCTTGCGTGCGCGCGGCGCCGGACGCGTCATCGACATGCTGCTCGCCGACGACGCCGTCACGCCCGCCGCCGCCGCGTCCCGTGCCGGCCTTTCCGATCGGGCTGCGCGCCGTCTCTTCGACCGGCTCGTCGCGCTGGGCGCCGTGCGCGAACTCTCGGGACGCGACGTTTTCAGGATCTATGGCCTATGAGCCGCGCCAGCGCCGCCCGTCTCGACCGCGATCTTCCCGACCGCGATCTTGCCGACTTGCCCGAGGGGATGCGCTGGCGCGAATGGATGATGCGCGCCGAGGCGGCGATCTTCGCCGCGGCGCGACCCGTTCCGCGCGAGACGCTCGCCGGGCTCGTCGGCGACGCCTGTCGGCTCGACGCGCTCATCGCCGACATCAACGACGAGCTCAAAGCGCGCCCCTATGAGATCGTCTTCGTCGCAGGGGGGTATCAGTTTCGCACGCGCCCGCGCCACGCCGAGACCCTACGCGCGCTCGCCGGGGCAAAGGATGCAGGGCCGCCGTCTTTCACGAGGCTCGAAATGCTGGCGCTCTCGGCCATCGCTTATCAGCAGCCGGTCACACGGGCGGAACTCTCGCGTCTCGCCGGCCACGACATCAGCCGCGACATCCTCGGCCGGCTGAAGAGCCTCGGCGTCATCGCGCCCGGTCCGCGCGCCCCTCAGCCCGGCGCGCCAATCGCCTGGGTGACAACCGCCCGCTTCCTCGAAGTCTTCGCGCTCGGCAGCCTCAACGATCTGCCCGATCTCGACGCGCCAGGCGTCGCCGGTACCGGGGGGATGGAAATCGATGACGAGGTCCAAGGCGCCCTTGACGACGCCCTAGGGCTCTTCGAGAAGCCAGGCGCGGCGGACGATGGCGCGTTTACTGAGACGGAGTGGGAGGCGTGACGATCGGAGCCTTGTTGAGGCGCTGAAAGGCGTCGCCCGCTCTGTCAATTTTTCCAGACCTCATGAAAACTCCGATGCGAACAGGCGCTGCTCACGCGCGACGTCAGGTCCTTCGCAAAGAGGAAGCGGTTTTGATGTGCGCCGGGATCGAGAGGCAAGAATGGGGCTGCCGAGTCACGGCCTGCGCTACGCCAGCATCCACAAGGATGCGGCCTCGCTCGCGACGCCGCCCAATCTCGCCGATTACGACGCCGCCCGCGCGCAATTTTGCTGGGAGACGGCGCGCGCAAAATTGACGGGCCTTCCCAATGCCGGCGGCGCCTTGATGCAGGAAGCGAGCCCGGAAGGCTGGCGGGAGTTTGTCGCCGGCGCGACTCTGGCGCGCGCGAACGCCGATACGCTCAGAGTGAGCCGCGATGCGGCGGCAAAGGCTGGAAAGGAGCAGAAGTGCACCATCGCAGTGCTGGCGCGGTGAGCGGCGCGGACAGCGCTGAACAGAAAGCGTGGCGCGTTCATTCGAGCGTCAGCCGCAACTTCGCATCCAACCATCGCCATGGGGTGCAGCCGATTCTCACCCAGCGGCCGAGCAGAAGACTGGGCGCCACCCCGAGTTCCGGGCAACCGGGATAGGCCATCGCCGCCGCGAGAACATGGGTGGCGCCGAACCAGCCTGTGATGACAGCCAGTGCGACCCAACCGGCACCTGACCATGGGAGCGCCAGAGCCAACAACAGCAAGACGATGCCGACGATCAACCTCGCACAGCGCTGCCCCGCGTTCAGGGGACGCCAATCGGGAGAGCCGTCGGCGCAACAGGACGTCATACGTTCCTTCATCGCTTAGCCCGCGCAGCAGGAGAGCTGTTTTACGTCTTTACTGAAGGTCTGCGCCGCGAGCTTCAGCCCTTCAACCATCGTCAGGTAGGGGAACAGCTGATCGGCCAACTCCTGCACGGTCATTCGCGCTCGAATGGCGAGCGCCGCCGCCTGGATCAATTCACCCGCTTCCGGGGCCACCGCCTGAGCGCCGATCAGGCGGCCTGAGCCAGCCTCGGCAACCAGCTTGATGAAGCCGCGCGTGTCAAAATTGGCGAGCGCGCGCGGGACATTGTCCAGGGTGAGGAGCCGGCTGTCGGTCTCAATGTCGTCGTGATGCGCCTCCGCCTCGCTGTAGCCCACGGTCGCGACCTGCGGATCGGTGAACACCACGGCCGGCATCGCAGTCAGATCGAGAGCGGCTTCGCCGCCTGTCATGTTGATCGCCGCGCGGGTTCCGGCCGCAGCGGCGACGTAAACGAATTGCGGCTGGTCGGTGCAGTCGCCAGCGGCGTAAATGTCCGGGTTGCTGGTGCGCATGCCCTTGTCGACGACAATTGCGCCTTGCGCGTTGACATCGACGCCGGCGGCTTCCAATGCGAGGCCACCAGTGTTTGGCATCCGGCCCGTCGCGATCAAGAGCTTGTCGGCTCGTATTTCGCTACTCGCCGTGGCGAGCACGAATTCGCCCCCCACAAAGACCACTTTGCTCGCTTGCGTGTGTTCTAGAACCTCGATGCCTTCGGCACGGAAAGCCGCGGTAATGGCCTCGCCGATCGCCGGGTCTTCGCGGAAGAACAGCGTACTGCGGGCCAGGATCGTCACCTTGCTTCCCAATCTGGCGAAAGCTTGCGCCAGCTCGACGGCCACGACGGACGAGCCGATCACGGCAAGACGCCGAGGGATCGCGTCGCTTTTGAGCGCTTCGCTCGACGTCCAATAGGGCGTGTCCTTAAGGCCAGGGATCGGCGGAAAAGCCGCGCTCGCGCCGGTGGCGATCAGGCAGCGGTCGAATGGCGCCTCGCGCTCGCCGCCGTTGTTCAAATTCACACGGAGGCAGTGACCGTCCTTGAAGCGGGCTTCGCCGCGCAGCACAGTAATGGCCGGCGTACTTTCAAGGATGGTCTCGTATTTGGCGTGACGCAATTCTTCAACGCGCGCCTGTTGCTGGGCCAGCAGCCGTTCGCGAAGAATCGCCGGCTCCGCGGCGGCGATTCCTTCGTCGAAGGGGCTCTTTCGGCGCAGATGTGCGATATGCGCCGCCCGGATCATGATTTTGGACGGCACGCATCCGACATTGACGCAGGTGCCGCCGATGACGCCGCGCTCGATCAGCGTGACGCGCGCGCCGCGTTCGACGGCTTTGAGCGCCGCCGCCATCGCGGCGCCGCCGCTTCCGATGACGGCCACGCGCAATGGCGCGCCCCGTTGCTCTCTCTTTTGCGTTCCACCAGGCGTTTCCTCGCGCTGCTTTTCCGGAAGGCGGCCCGCGTCGGCGCCTTTTGCGAGCGCTGTGTCGTAGCCCTCCGCACGCACCGCGGCGGTAAGCGCTGCAGGGTCAAGGGCGCCGTCGCCGCAACCGGCGCAGGCCATGCCAGCGATTTCCACCACCAGGCTGCTCGTTTCGCGCCTTGGTTCATCATGCCTTGGTTCGCGCATCGGATGGCCTGCGCAGCAGGCCGTTTCTTGGGCGGGAGCGCGCCGCTGTCTAAGGCCGTCGCGCCAGCGCGCGAGAATTGGCGCGGCGTGTCCGATAGCGGCCGTCCACGAGCCAGCGAGCGCTGACCTCAAAGTGGTTCGCTGGTCCATGGCTCATTTCTTCACTTCTGAAGGATAACCGGCGCCCTCGGTCGCCTTGGTGAGCGCTTCGATGCTGGTCTTCGCGTCGTCGAAAGTGACGACCGCTTCCTTGCTTTCGTAGCCCACCTCGGCCTTTTCCACGCCGTCGACCTTGGAGAGCGCTTTCTTGACGGTGATCGGGCAGGCGGCGCAGGACATGCCGGACACGGCCAGCGTGACCGTCTTGGTGGCGGCCCAGGCCGGGGCATTCAAGGCGGCGCCAAGAGCCACGGCCGCGACGATTTTTTTCATGAGAGCATCTCTTTCAGTAAAAGAAGGGGAGAGCGTAGGGGAAGACGGCCGACGCCCCGACCAAACCGGTCACGCCCCAGAAGAGCATTTTGTAGACGGAGCTGATTTGCGACGCGGCGCAGATTTCCCCCGGCTTGCAGGCTACGGCCGGGCGATAGATTCGTCGCCAGGCGACGATGAGCGCGACGGCCGCCGCGCTAAGGAAGACCGGACGGAACGGCTCGAAGACTTTGAAGCTGCCGAGCCAGGCGCCGCTGAAGCCGATGCTGACTAAGAGCAGCGGCCCAAGGCAACAAGCCGATGCGAGGATCGCCGCGACGCCGCCGGCGGCCAGCGCCTTGCGGCCGACCGTTTGGTCTGCCGCCGGTTGGCTGGACGCTGTTTTGGCAGACATTGTCTGTTCGGACATGGAGGTTTTCCTAATCTGTTTCCGGAACCCCAGTAAGCGGCCGGATACGGTTCTCATGAGACCTACTCGGCGCGAACCCAGCGCACGAAGAGGAAAAGCAGGGCCGCGACCGCCGCCGTTGCCGCGAGCCCCGTTGGCGTCATTGCCATCTGAATGAGGCCCAGACCCTCGCCGTCGCACATCGTTGTCCCCTCCCACCATCTTGCTTGCCGACGCCCGCCGGCTGCACTAATCAGACCCTAGGCCCTGTAGCCACTACAGGGTCAAGAAGGATTTTTTGTTGAATGCGGGGAGGCTCTCATGAAGAAAGACGGGCTCTCGATCGGCGCGCTATCGAAACACAGCGGCGTCAACATCGAGACGGTCCGCTATTACGAGAAGATCGGCGTCATGCCCGCGCCCGATCGCAGCGCCAAGGGGTACCGCGTTTACGGCGACGACCATCTCAAACGCTTGAGCTTCGTGCGGCGCAGCCGACAACTTGGATTCAGCCTCGACGAAATCCGCGGCCTGCTGCGTCTTGTCGACGGGGACGCTTACACATGCGCGGAAGTTCGTGCGCTGACCTTGGATCACGTGGCGGAGATTCGCCGCAAGATCGCAGATTTGAAGCGGCTCAAACGAGTGATGGAAGAAATGGCCGCGCAATGCAGCGGGGAACAAGCGCCCGAATGCGCGGTCATCGACGCTCTATTCGATCCGCGGCCGCCGTCCAATGAACGCCATAAGAGTCAATCGCCACCCAAGAGGGCGAGATCGACGAGTGCCTGAGGCTTCGATACCTGCCAAAGGAGCTTTTGTGCAAAAGACTTTTGCAAATCAGGCGCGCGGCGCGGCGAGTATAATTGCAGCGCCAATCAAGCAAATTCCCACTCCCAGAACATCCCACCTGTCAGGTCGAACACCCTCGACTACCCATAGCCAAGCAAGCGACGCTGCGATGTAAACACCACCATAGGCGGCATATGCTCGTCCCGCCGCTGAGCTATCCACCCAAGTTAAAGCCCATGCAAACAACGCTAGGGAGAAGCCTCCGGGGACAAGCCACCAAACGGACTTACCCAGACGCAACCATGCCCAAAAGGCAAAACATCCAGAAATCTCCGCGAGCGCAGCCGTGATGTAGGCAAAGATGGTGGTCATGTCCCCCACCCTACATCGAAGCACGAGCATGACAAGGGAGTTGCAAATATCAAGAACTTTGCACTGAATCTAATTCATTGACACATAAGAATGTTTTTCTTGCAGAAATTACGTGCGAATCGAAATCGGTAAACGTATTGAACGAAGCCGCTGATCGCGGCGGGAGGGGCGAGGTCGCGTGATTGGCCTCCTGTCTGAGAGGATTTGGGCGTTGCAACCCACCCTCAGACAGGAGGTTTCCAGATGGCCGAGATCAGCCCTCTGCGTCGTCGCATGATCGAGGACATGACGGTCCGCAATCTTTCGCCGGCGACCCAGCAATCCTACATCCACGCCGTCGCGAAGTTCAGCCGGTATTTCGCGCGTTCCCCCGATCGTCTCGGGGTGGAGGACGTACGGAGGTTAGGCTGGGGGGAGCCGAAGGGACGGGGCAACTTCTCATTATTGATGTCTGTTTTCCCCGAGCATAGGTGGCCAACGTTTGGGAGCCGAATTTTCGAATTAAGCGTACACGAGCAGTCGGTTTCTCAACTCAGATGCACATTCCCGAATATCCCCGGCTAAGCAACCCTGGGAATGATTTCTCGTATTTTGATGTATCCTGACACCGCGCGCGCCCATGCCGGGCGCGCCGATCGCCTGGGTAACGACGCAACGCTTCCTCGAAGCCTTCGCGCTCGGGAGTCTCCGCGATTTGCCGGATCTCGACGCGCTCGAGGCCACCGGCGCGATGGCGCGAGAGATTGACGACGAGGTCGAAACCGCGCTCGACGACGCGCTTGGGGTATTCGAAGAGGGGTCGCCAGAAACCGACGTCGACGACACGGAAGCCGAGGCTTAAAGAGAGCAGGCCCTCCTTTAGAGCTACAGTGGGATTTTACTAAACCTGCCGGCCTTAGCCTGCTTGATGCAGGCGTGGCCGTGTCAGCATCCCGAAATAGAGGAGCACAAAGAGCCCGTAAGCCGAACTCCACATCCCGGCCGCGACCGCGAGGGCGACAAAATTATAGTCACCCACAAAAGGCACGCCGACGCGCAGGAGGGCTGCGAGCGTTACGGCGACATAGATAGCGACCGTGCCCCGATCTGCGACGAGGGGGCGCCCCGTGTGGCCGCGCGTTACGCGGGTCATCACGAGCATCATTGTTTCAATGGCACCTGCGGTGAGCGCATGCAGTTCGGCCGCCGCCTCCAAATAGGCGACTGCGCGGTAGCCCGACGGCGGCCCAGAGCGCGGCAGCGAGGAAGAACGGGCGGAAGCCTGCCGAAAGAAAGATCGCTAGCAGCTTGTCGGACTGACGTTTTGGGGTTTCGCGGCGAGGCTGGATTGCCGCCTTTCGCGTTTGTTTTGCGATTGATCTCCTCCCAAACGCTCGCTGAGGCGCCCATTGCGACCTTCGCTTGGGCGCTTTGAGCTGCGCCAGACCGCCTACGGCGCCTTCAGGCGGGGACGAGGGCGAACATCCGCTTCATATTCCAGGCCATGGTCACAAGGCTCCACTCGCCGCGCGCCTTTTCCAGTCCGCGCATCGAAAATTGACGGAATCCGAGCACCGATTTGATGATGCCGAACACTGGCTCCGGGGTCTGTTTACGCAGCGCGTAGAGATTGCGGCCTTCCGGCGTCTTCAGCCAATGCGCCTTCGCCTCGACCGGCGTCGCATTTTCCGGCGCCGGCGGCGCCGTCTCGAAGCGTTCGGCCAGCGGCGGATGATGCGGCTGACGGCCCATCGCGATCAGCGGCGCGACGCCGGCCTGTTCGCAGGCTTCGACATTCGCGGCGCTGAAGTAGCCTGTATCCGCCAACAGGTTTTCGACCTCGCCCAATTCTTCGGGCAAGGCGTCGAGCTTCTCCAGCGTCGGCTCGATCTCCTGCTTGTCGTTGGGCGTCTGCGTCACATCGACCACGACCACAAGCATGCTTCCCGCCGCCACGGCGGCCTGCGCGTTGTAGCACTGCTCGAATCCGCCGCCCGCTACAGGCATGATGCGCGAGTCTTCGTCGGTGAGATTGATCTGATCGCTCGGCAACGGTCCTTCGGTCGGCGGTTTCGGCGCCTTGCCGCTGGGCTTCTTGCCCGTGGCCGCCGTCTTGGCCTTGCGCACCGCGAGTTTGGCTTCATGCTCCGCCAGTTCGCGCGCATGGCGTTCCTTGGCGCGCGCTTCGATCTTCGCACGCGCTTCGCCGATCTTGCGCAAGCGTTCCTCGCGCCGCACCAGTTCTTCGGGGATCGACATGCCGTCGGGAATATCCGCCGCATCCGCCGCTTCGGCTTTCGCCATCAGTTCGGCGACTTCGGCTTTCAGCTGCGCCTCGATCTTACCCGCGTGTTCGTATGACAGCGCGCTGTGCCGGCTGGCGTTGGCGTGGATCTTCGTGCCGTCGAGCGCCACCGTGCCGATCTTAAGCACGCCCATCTCGCGCGCCAGCAAAAGAACCTGAACGAACAACACCTCTATCTCTTTTAGAAACCTCGGCGGAACGCTGCGATCGTGTCGTGGTCGGGATGATCATTGGCGGCGACGAAGCGGAACGCCACCGAATCATAAGTCGCCCGCTCCAGCTTGCGGCTCGAAAACACGCCGGTCGCATAGCCATAAACCAAAATGCCCAGCAGCATCGCGGGATGATACGAGGCCGAGCCGGAGCCGCGATAGCTTGCGCTCATCGCCCGAAGGTCGAGCCCGTCGATGACCTCGACCATAAACCGCGCCAGATGCCGCTCCGGCAGCCACTCGTCGACGGATGGCGGCAGCAAAAATCCAGTCTGCCGGTCTATCGTTCGGAAGTTGGACATCCACAGTCGCTCGTCGTCCGGTCGGGAATCAACGAGCCGATTCTAAACCGAACAATCGCGCCGTGTTTAAGTCCGACAAGCTGCTAAAGGGCTTTGACTAACCTCTGCGTGGTATCGCGAAATTGGAGGCATGACTTTCGGCTCCCTTGGCAGTGGCCAACGAGCAGAATGGCGCTCGGCCTCTAACACAGGAAATAAGCTGGGGGCGCGCCACGTCGCGAGCTTCGCGTTGGAGGGAAGCCAGGCAGGTGTCCCGGCGAGGAGGGGGCATTATCCGCCTTCTCTTGCGTTTCTCGCGCACCAGTCTCGGAGCGGCCGCGCCGCAAACGTTACTTTGGCTTCTTGCCGTCTGGTCCCGTCTATCGTTTTCCCCTTACGCTCGCGATCCCGCTGTTCGAGCGCCGGGATATCTGAAAAGAGAAGACTGGCAGTCCTAAAGCCCTTACGAGGTGGATTTGTCACTCTCGCGATTGAACCGCGCGGGTGCCCTCGTTGTGCCCGATCCGGCGCCCGCAGCCCGACAGGCGACGCACTGTAAGACTTTACGCTCATAGCGCTCCTTCCGAAGTTTTCGAGTTGCGACTATCCCCGCAATTTTCTGCGTTCCATTCCATCGCGCCGGCATAGGTCGCCTCATACACAGCCGCGCCGATGGCCTCACCGAGATCGGTGTGGAGACCCGCGCAAGACACTAGCTGATTGCCTTCGGACGCCGCGACGACGATGCAGTCCGTTCCCGTGCCGGTAATGGCTGGGTCGCCCCGATGAGGGTTCGTCTCCATGATCGCCGCCGTTCGCGCTTGCGTCGCAATGGAGACGGATTCGACGAAAGCGCCGGCCGAGAGCGAACGCGAGACATGGACAAGCGTATTGATCGTGCCCGGCAAAAGAACATTTTGACCGCGACGCGCACCGATTCTCTCCCCATTGGTCAGACCGACTGTTGTCAAACACGTTGCGATGACCGAACCGACGCGTGACTGGGAAATATGATGACGGCGTATTTCCCGAGAAGTCATGAAGGCCGCAGCATCAGAAAGGCCGCGTGACGCCAATCTCTTCTTCAAGAACTCCACCGGATCGACATGGGGCGTCAGATCCGCGTTGCGAACTTCCAGCCAAACAACTTCTCGGGTGCAGCAAAAGCCAGGCTTCGTGATCGACCATCCCAAGGTTCTTTGCGGGTTTTCGAACTTGACGATGAGGAAGGGGGGCTCCAGATCGAGACGAAATGGCAACTGAGTCATGCAGAATATCCGCAAATCAAGCAATCCTGCGGAGCGCAGGCTGGAAGCCGGGCGCTCCGCGAAGCGCCTTCAGATGTGCCGCGGCACGAGTGTCGCCAGCAACTTGCGCCGAGACGTTGCATTCGTGACGACTGTCTTCAGGGCCCAGAGACCGCCGAAGGCGCAAGCATTAATGAGAAAAATCCGCGCAACGGTCGCCAGCGCGAAGTCATCGGCGCTGATACCGACGGCAAGATCGATTGCGATGAGCGAGCCTTCATAGACGAGGAAGGCTGCCAAAAACGCAACGAAAGCGCCAACGGCCCCCGAGAACCGCCGCGTCGGCAGTCCGGCCGCCTCGCACGATTGCGCGGCGATCATCCCAAGCGCCCCGCCCCAGGCGAAGGTCTCGCCATTCATCGGGTAATGCATAAAGGTGAAGCCCCATGCCTGATTGGCGAGCCATACTGCGCCGATTGCCGCTAAGGCTTCGCGGCGTCCGAACGACATGGCGGCGATCGCCGCGAAGGCCGCGAGCGGAACCGCGCAGGCAAAGCCTACTGTCGTCAGAACACTTGCGACGGTCAACGCGCCAATGCCGATCGCCGTGCGCGAAGGAGAGGATGCCGTGTGCGTGGAACCCACATTAATCGCGGTCATATTAGGTCTCCGTAAATTGAAGATGGCTGAAACCTCTTCGGCCATCGGCTCCGCTCGTCTCGGTTATATTTAGTCTGACGAGAAGGAAGAAGCCCAGCGGTCGCTGCTCGGAGCTGCCGCCGGGAAATGTGTGCGACAATCAGGCATGCGCGAAGCGGCGACCTGAACGGTCGATCGGGTCGGGGTCGGCAAGGCCAAACCATCGCGCCCGAAGCTTGTCCCACAGCGCGAGACGCGACCAATCGGGCTCCTTCAGGAACTTGTCGGTCTCCGGATGCAGGAACGGGTTGGGCAGGAGCACGGTCAGCTGCTGCTCGTTCGCGCCGTTGAAGAGCTGCACTCCCCATGACATCGGCACACAGGAGCGCCCGATTCGACGATAAATCTCCGCACGCGCCGTGCGCCGATGACGCGCCAAGTCCGGGGACGTCGGCCGGCTGCGCGGGCCTTTGTTCTCGCCGATGCAGATGTGGAAATGCGGAACGCCAAAAGCCACCGTCAGATAGCCGTCGAGCACGCCGATGCGCGTCGGCGGGCGATCGGTCTTCATCTCCCAAGCGGCGCCCTGAATGAGGATGCCGAAGGTGATCTCCCGCCAATGGTTCTCGAAGAGATCGCGGAGAAGCTCCTCGAGGCTCGCCGGGTCTGTGGGCAGCGAGAACACGTCGAGCGGCGTTCCATCGGGCTCGACCATTCGTGTCGGCGCATATTCGGCAACCTCTGACATGGCGTTCACTTTCTCTTCGTCGACGGAGCAGAACCTCTATCTCCGAGGAGGCGCATCGCGCGCTCCTCGAGGATGCATGACGGCGCGCCGCTCAGAACGACACCTTGATCGACCCGCGGAACATCCGCGGGGCGCCGATTACGTTAAAATTGTACCCTGGCGTGTTCCAGCCCACCTGGACTGGATTGGTGAAGGGCACCGCGAAGCCGCCAGGATGGGCGGCGTCGAAGGCTTGAGGACCCAAGCCGCCGGTGACGAAATAGGTCTTGTCGAAAAGATTGCTCACATTGAGCTGTGCGACGACCTTGAATCGGTCGAGGTTGAACTCATAGGCTCCGAAGAGGCCAACGAGTCCATAGCTCGGCGTGGATTTCCCATAAATATAGGATCCATCATTGGCGGTATGAAAGAAAGGAAGATAGCCGGTGTAATCGTAGCGCGTCCCCACGCGCAGACCCTTCATCTGGCCGTCCCTGAATTCATAGGCCGAAGACAGGGAGCCGACATTACGCGGAACGAAGGGGATCGGCTGTCCCACAACCGGGACCCCGAGGTAAGTTGGATTTGACTTGGTGGTGATTGCGTCGGTGTTTGCGTAGGCGAGATTGATGCTCCAGCCGGGCAGAAGCTCGCCTTGGATGTCGAGTTCCGGGCCCTGCGAACGCCCTTGGCCTATGAGTAACACGTGGTTGAAATCATTGGGGATCCCGATCGGAATATTGGTCTTGACCAAATGGTAGTAGGCCGCCGTGGCCTGAAACCTGTTATCGAACAGGGCAAGCTTGATTCCGCCTTCCTCCTGCTCGCCGGCGCTTGGGGGCGTCGGGTCGTTCGAGCCGTAGACTAGCTTGCCGTCGTAGTTCGGGCTGTAGGACTCGGTGTAATTTCCGTAGAAGCTGATCCATTCGAGCGGCCGCCACAACACCCCCACGCGCGGCGTGACCCTCTGGCTGACAAACCTCGATGTGTTGCCGAGCGTGTTGAAGTTACATGGAATCGCAATTCCCGAAAACCAATTGGACGAAAAAGGCCCGCAGAAATGCGTGTTGTCAGAGGCGCCGGTTCTGCTGTCGATATATTGCCAACGGGCGCCGCCGAGCACGTGAAAGCCGAAGGGCAGTTTGATCTGGTCCTGCAGATAAACGCCGTAATTGTCGGCGGCTTGCTGGGTGGCGTTGTAGGGAACAAGCCCGCCGATGGGGGTCGGGAAATACGGCGCGCCGAACAGGCCAACCGCCCCGTAGTTCTGCGGGAGCATATTCAGGCCCCTGAAGTTATACCGGTAGTAGTCCGCCCCCGACAACAGCGTATGGTTGAGATATTCCCCGGTGTTGAAATGACCGACGAGATTGATTGTCGTCGCATATTCCGCCTGTCTATTGTCAGACGGAAAAGAACTATAGTTCAGGATGACACTGTTTGGTTGGGATACCGGGGTAAAGGCGCCGTTGAATCCGCACAGCGAGAAGCCGCCAAAAGAGTAGGCGCCGGGAGTCACGCAATCGGTGATAGAGGTGGTCCCGCCGTTGTTCTGCCAATTGCTATGCAACAGTTGCATGAACAAGGTTTGCTGTATCGACCAGTCCTTGTCGAAGTCGTGATGCCACGTCAGCTCGCTGAAGTTCTGCTGCTGAGTGTAAGGCGAGTTGGGCCCCCAGTTGAAACTGCGCCCGAGCCATAGAGGGGAGAACATCCCGTAATAGGGCACATAAAACCAGTCCTGATTCAGATTGTTCTGCTGAAACTGAGTGGACGCTCTGATCCAGGTGCTGTCGTCGATGTTCCATCTGACGACCGGGTTGATCATGATATTTTTGTTGTAGTCGAAGGCGCGGAACGACCCGTCGTTCTCATAGGACATGATGAAGCGGTAGAGCACGTCCTTGTTGGCGGTCACCGGCCCCGTGGCGTCGACGACCGTGCGATAGGAGGCGTAGCTGCCGATTTGCTGCTGCACGGAGGCGGCCGGCTTCGCAAGCGGCTGCTTCGTGTTGATGTTGACGATGCCGCCGGGCTCCACCGCACCGTAGAGGATGGCGGCGGGGCCTTTCAGCACCTCGACGCTCTCCACATTGGCCATTTCGGCGCTGCTGGAGCCGGCGAAATTGAGGCCGAAGCTGTCGACCCGGAAACCGTCGCGGAAATAGTTCTGCGTTGCGAAGCCGCGCAGGATGATCTGTCGGAAGGAATTTCCCAGCGCCGCGTCGCCGCCGCCCGAGACGGCGACGCCGCTGACGTTCTTCAACGCCTGGTCGAGCGTAATGGCCTGTTGGTCCTCGAGCATCCGCCGCGTGACCATCTTCGTGGCGACCGGCGTGTTCATCACCGGCGTGTTGACCTTGGTCCCAAGCGACTCGATCGGCGCGGCGTAGGACGTGGGATTATTGCAAACCCCGTCCGCGCAGATTTGCCCATTGTCGCCAGGGCCGATTTCTGTGCCGTTACCGTCCGCTTCCGCCTGTTGACCGGCAACAGGCCGTTCCGTTCCGGGCGCCTCGGAGGCGCGGCCGAAGCTCGGCTTCGGCGTGCCGATTTCGATGACCGGGAGCGTTTCTTGGGCGAGAGCTGGCGACGAGACGGCTGCAGAAAGAACGTAGGACAGGAGCGGCGAATTGCGCCGCACGGCGCCGCGAACGCCGTCTTTGGCAGCTGTCGGGAGAAGGGATTTCATGAGCCGAGACTCGCAGCAACGTGGGCCGTCACTGCGAAAGGTCTATCCCTGTCGCTTTGCGTTTTGACGCTCAGCGACAGTTTTGACCGCTTCGGTGCACCCCGCCCGACGCTTTCGCGCGTGACCACGATTGATGGCAGGTCTCCTGGCTCACGGGTCGCCGCCTTAAGCCGCCTTCCCAGGGAGGTTTCCCCAGTGGCTTTTTGGCTCTAAGGCTCGCCGCTTACAGTTGCGGGGGCAGCCTCGGCATAGCGCTATGCAGCGCGCACCGAGTTCCCTTTTGATCCCCGAAGGGAACCATCTGGCCTATAAAGGCCGAAGCCAGCCGGTTTAGTCAAGCCGTTTTGTGGAGGGTGCCTCGAGCAGTCCTGAAGCGTTGCATTTTCGCATCAGCGCGACGGGGCGGGCAGATGGATAGTGCGACTTTGTCAGTAAGGAAGAAACCTGCCCAATTTGCGTGACAGTGGTGCGATGCACTTGCCGCGGGCTTTTGCGCCGCCGTTTGAAGTAAGCACGTTTTTGCTATCTGATTCCGCTGAGCGTTATGGAAGCGGAGTTATTTGGGAATACCGAGCAAGCTGATTTCCCTCGAAGCTCCAATCGACCAAAAAGATAGCGTTTCGAGGCGCCGTGAAACTTACGACTCGTCTCCCGCGATTAGCCACGACGCTTTGTGCGATCGTGAAGTCCATCTGGCGTTCTTGGCCGGTGCGGTTGCAAACGAAAATGGGCAGCGATGTCGCCTGACTGACTGCCTCCCATTCTCCATCCGGACCATGAAGCCCAGGTCCCCAGGCGGCGGACGAAACCAGTGCACGCGCCTCCTGATCTGCAAGGGAGGCCGCGATGACTGGCGTGAACGCGTCGGCGCATATAAGCATGCCGACAAGGCCAAATCCGTCGATTTTAACAGGGGAAATGGTTTCACCTGGTGTGGACCAGGACTCCGCACCCACACGCAATGCGTTGATCTTCCTGTGACGCCCGGCGATCCGACCTCTCCGGTCGATGGCAATCATACTGTTATACAGCTTTTCCCCGTCGCGCTCCGGAACAGACAGGAATACGGTGAGGCGACGTCGCAGCGCCAACGCGGCTATGCCTTGAACCCACAAGTCTGGCTGGCTCTCAATCCAGTCAGTGCCTATGTGCTCGGCAAACTCATATCCAGTTGTCACGAGTTCTGGCGTAATGACCCACTCTGCGCCCGCATCGGCCGCAGCCGCCAACGCGGTTTCGACAAGTTGCTGATTTTGCTCCAAAGCGCCCGGAGTCGGGGCCAAGTGCAAGAGAGCAATCCGCGTTAGGGAAGTCGCCATTGGATAAGTCGGGTTTCCCGATTTTTCAGCCGAGGCACGCGTTAGAATACGCCGCCAAGGGCGGGGCCGGGTTGATGGCCTTGGCGTCCAACCTAGCCCAAGCTGGCACGTTGTGCCAAATTGCAAGAATGCGCCAGATTGCGCGCGTTGTGGCAGCCTATTTGGTTCTTCTTCACTTCCCGTTGCGCCCCTGATCGATTGGGGGTTAAGTCACAGCTTGACCGCAGAGAGAGAAAATCGATTTTGGTCCCTCTGGCAGAGGCGTACGAAATTTAAACCTGGAGCAAATGGGCAGCCAACGGTTCGGCAGGTCTCAACGCTGATCACTTGCGCGCGTTTGGTCGATGTAGCGAACAAGGGGATAGAGTGCCGAACGCGTATATCGCCCATGGTAGGCGAGCCAACCTTGTGCGGCCGGGTTCAGCTCGCGAGCGCTATCGTCCAGCATCTCCTGTGTTCTCTTGAGCAGCTGGAAATCGTGGATCGTCGACCGCATCGGGCTCAGCGAAGGCTTGTTCACCGCAGGTCGTGTCGACAGCGAGCATGTCGCCATGATTTCGCTGGCGCATCGACCGCTTTGCGGGTCGTCGAGCCGAAAACGCCAGCGAATGGTCTCGCGAGCCGCGGCGCGATTTGGCGCATCGAGATAATCGATAACGGCTGTTTGGATCGAACGCGCGCGTGACGGATTGGGCGCCGCTTTGAGATGGAAACATTCATTGACCGCCGGCGCGCCGAGCAGAAAGGCGACGTCATATTCGGCCGCAGCGGGCGACTTGACGTGCGCCGAGTAGACGCCCACCATGTAGTCAATCAACTCCATCACTCCTGACAAACTCGCGCGCCTCATCGGCGTCAATCATTGTCCTGCGTTGATCGAACAGATGAGGAATAGAAGTCCTATCCACATGCTTCGCGAAGAGCAATAAGCTTTCGCGAACTCCGAATCGGTGGAGCATTCCGAATGAGATGCAACAGCACGCATTTAGCGAGGTGGTGCGCTGGCATTTTGCAGCGCTGGAAAATTCAAACGAAACCGGCCCTCAGAACGATTTTCTCAATTTTTTATGCGATGACAATCTTTTGCGAGCTTGCGGAAGCCCGAAATGATAGCAAAGGTACAAAGACCTTCCGTGAAACATCGTCGTCGGCTCTGTCTCTGAGTAAAATTGTTAAAGGTGCAGTAGGGCCCTTTTCTATTCATTGCGACGGATACGGTAATCCGGGCGCCAGTGGCCTAGGCTATGTCTCTGTTGTCACACTCCACGCGGGACAAGCGTCAAGAGAATTAGTCATACCAGGTCAAAAGGGGGAAGGCTTGGATGGAACAGTCGCTTTTGACCGCGCCGAAGCGTCCGGCGCGTATATAGGGCAAATCAACCTAATAGTCGCCTCCTCTTTTAGCGGAACTAATGGTGCGATTTGGGGCTTCGACATTGCAAAGGCAGCCGACATTGCCAAGGGCGGGCCAGGCAAGCTATTTGAGGTGACGGTATCGGATAACAGCATAATTCCCGTTTATTCTCTCGATCCGCTGTTGGACGCAGGCTCCCGTCTCTTTGGGACACGGGACCGCCCGAGATTTCCATTGCTTCCTGGGGCTCATGTCGTCGCTGCCCATAAGGAAATCACCGCCCTCGGGCCGACAAATGTTTGGTGTGGCCTCGCTATCGCCATCGCCGAGGATCGTAAAATCAATGCAAACGTGATCATAGAACTGTGCGGTGAATTTAAAGCTAACACCATCGACGAAACAGAGGAACAGTACTTTCATCTGGTGCGCGAGAATCTAGCTAAAAGCGTGATACGCGTTGGAAAGAATCAAAGCGTCAGATACAGCAAAATTTTCGTCGGGGTCACGAATGAATCCGTTCTCGAGGGCTCTGTTGGTTATGCGATGGCCACCGTTCCCTATGTCGTGTTGGCAAAGGGGGCTGTTCCCTCCGGCGGGCCCGAAAAGCTGCTGGAAATAAACATATCTGATTGGGAGAAAACCCTACAAAGTGGTAAACACGCAAGGCGCAACTAGACCCTATGATTGCTGGGCCTGAGGGTGGCCCGTCATCCGATATGCAACGGTACGAGGGTTGGGCCGGCTGGCCGGCACAGAGCCTCATGCATAGGAGACGGGCCGAATGGAACATACCCGATTTGTTGGCTTGGATATTCACAAAGAACGGCTCTCGATTGCGGTGGCGGAGAGCGGCCGCACTGGGGCAGTGGAATACCTTGGCGAGATTGCCAATGATCCCCACGCAATTAGCAAGTTGTGCAGCCGTCTCGGTCTTCCCGGCAAGCCGCTGATTTTTTGTTATGAGGCTGGACCGTGCGGTTATGGTGTTCATCGCCAACTCACCAGCCTCGGTCATCGCTGCGACGTGGTGGCGCCGTCGCTGATTCCAGTGAAGTCTGGCGATCGGGTGAAGGCAGATCGTCGCGACGCCACCATGCTCGCCCGACTTCATCGAGCCGGAGAGTTGACGCCCGTCTGGGTGCCTGACACCGATCACGAAGCCATGCGCGACTTGATCCGTCTGCGCAGTGTCGTCCGGCATATCGTGACGCGTGCGCGTCAGCATCTTCAAGGTTTTCTGCTGCGTCACGGTCGCAAGCACGGGCGTGGGACGGCATGGCGCATGGCTTACCGGCGATGGCTATCGACGTTGGCCTTCGAACATCCCGCCCAGCAGATCGCGTTTCAGGACTATGTCGATGCCGTCACGGATGCGGAACGGCGCCTGCAGCGGGTCGAGGAACAAATCCTCAGCCTTCTCCCGGAATGGAATCTGCGCGCGGTCGTTGACGCCTTGCAGGCGATGCGGGGTATAGCGCTGATCAATGCCGTGGTGCTGGTCGCGGAAGTCGGCGACTTCACACGCTTCTCGAACCCGCGCGAGCTCATGGCCTATTTTGGCCTAGTTCCGGGCGAGCGATCGAGTGGTGAGACCGTCCGACGCGGCGGCATTACCAAGACCGGTAACGCCCACGCCCGGCGTGCGCTGGTTGAAGGCGCCTGGGCTTACCGAATGAAACCGCGCATCGGCCGTCACAAGGTCGATCGCATCGAGGCGTTGCCAAAAGTCGTTCGCGACATCGGATGGAAAGCGCAGGTTCGGCTCTGCGCTCGATATCGTCGGCTGACCGCGCGTGGCAAGACCGCCAATGTCGTCAATGTCGCCATCGCACGCGAGATGGTGGGCTTCATCTGGTCGATCGCCTGCACGATTCAATCCGCGCCAAAGCCGGCTTGACCATTCCTTGACGACAGTCAGTAGAGGAGGCCGCGAACACGATAACAGCCTCGGCGCGATATGCGGCGCTGGGGGCGGGACAATGCCGGGGAGCCCTCGTGTACACTATGAGCTTTTTGACGCTCGCTATCTAGACAGAGGCAGCCCCAAACGAAGCAAGGTCATGCGGTTCGACCCGCGGATGAGAGATTGTTGACCGACGTTTAAGTCCCGCCTCCTGCACCGCATATCTGTCGTACAAATACCTCTGCCGTCGATCGGAATCGGCGGGCCAAGTCTTATGCCAAAGGCCCTTGTCAGCAATCATGAGAGTGTCCTGACTCTCAATTGGCGACCAATAACTCATCCGCTTCTGCTTTCTCGAGAGCCTTGCGGGCGCGGCTGATTTTTTCGAGGATGGCCTCGCCTTTTGCGGTCCATTTATAGGGCTGGGGATTGGCGTTGCGTTCCGCGAGATAGGGGTTAATGTCGTCAACCAGCTCCTTTACCGAGGCAAAGCTGCCCGATCGGATGACATCCTCGGTCAGATCAGCGAAGAACCGTTCGATCAAATTGAGCCACGATGATGATGTCGGCGTGAAGTGCATATTGAAGCGCGGACGCTTTGCGAGCCATGCCTTCACCTTAGGATGCTTGTGGGTCGCGTAGTTGTCAGCGATCAGGTGCAATTCAAAGCTCTTGGGCGTCTCCCGGTCTATCTGCTTGAGAAAGCGCAACCACTCGACATGCGTGTGGCGTTGCTCTGTGCGCGTAATCAGCTTGCCCTGCAGATAATCGAGCGCCGCGAACAGCGTCGTTGTGCCGTGGCGTCTGTAGTCATGCGTGATCGTGCGCGGATGGCCGGGACCGAGCGGCAAACTGGGTTGTGAGCGCTCCAGCGCTTGGCATTGGCTTTTCTCGTCGCAACACAGCACCAGCGGAATCCCCGACGCTGCCGACTGCAAAGTTCGACCCCCGCGTCCTTCAACCGGCCGCCTCCCGCCGCTCGCCCCCGAATCGCCGCTTCACCTTGCCTTGCGGGCAAGACGCCGTCTTGTCGCTTATGGTCGTCTTCACCCGCTTGCTGCGCACCGCGCCACGTTCTCTCCCTCCCGCCCGCAACTGCCGCATCTGCGCGAACGCCTAATGCCGCCTAGGAGCGCACTTCGCGAAATGGCGCGCCGTAATCGCCGTTGATCGCCCCCAGGGGCATCCCGACGGATTTTTGATCCAGGCGAATGTGCAAGCGCTCGCGGGATTTGCGGCACTCTGTCAGGAGGCGTGTCTCGCGGCCATCGTCGAGCAATAGGTTCTGATCTTCGGGGCGTTTATCCGGTTCCTGGAGGGCGACAAGCATCCGGAAGATGTCAGCGAGGATCGTATATGACCTTCGCGGTGACGATGCCGACACGGTCGTACCAATGCGAGGATCAGACACCGCCCCGCCCCGGCATGCGCCAGGCCTTCGGGCTGAAGACGAACCGCTCGCGATACGGCCAACAAAGGTTGCAACCGCTTCGGCCACCGCCTGCGCGTTGCCGGTCGCCTCGACGACGATATGCTCTTCGTGCGTCAATTTGGCTGCCGACGAGCTGAGCCCTCTCGCCGAGAAGTCGCGTGACGTGTGGCCGCGGCTGTCGGCACTCGTAGCTGGGTCATTCTATCGTTCGTCTTAGGGCGACATCGTGGTCGCAGTCCCCCTCTCCGGATCGACCGGTTTATTGCTGCGATCAAAAGACGAGCGAAGCTTCCGTCTGCCGACGCACAATTTTCGGTCTACCGGAACTTGATTGCGGAAAAGATCGAGCACCGGACAGTGAGCGTCGACGGCCGCGGCGAGCTCCTCGTAACGTTCAGCGCGTTCGGGTCCAATCAGGTGAACCCGAATATGGATGGCGCTGAAGCCGGGCCGAATCCGGTCGTCCACGCCGAAGAACCCGCGCAGATCGATGTCGCCGTCGATTTCCACCTCGACCTTATGGAGCGCGATCCCGAGTTGGGCAGCCCATATTCGGTAGGTGATGGCTTGACAAGAACCCAGCGACGCCAGGGCGTATTCCACTGGGTTGGCAGCCGAGTTGGCGCCGCCGAGTATTTGCGGCTCGTCGACAGTGAATCTGTGCCCCGATCCGACCTTAACGCTTACCTCGGCGGGGCCGACCAGATCGTGATGCGCTTCGAAGCGCGCTTGGGCCCGAGCCGGATCAGACGAAATGACCAATTTGGTGGAAGTGATGAGTTCTGCGAGTGACATAGGCAGGCCTTCTATAAGTTTACTAAAACCATAGTCTAAATGTATTTTCCGTTAGTGTCTAGATGCCGTAATGGCCCTGGCCTGAGCCTGATGGCGAAGGACAGCGGCTTGTCCCCCCGTGTCATTGTGAACGGGGTTCTGGTTGAGGCCGGCCTCAAGCATGCGGGTCGGAGGACAAGCCATTGAACATTAGGCGGGAATCGATGTCTCTTTGGAACTTTCGAGCCTTTGCGTCGTCGACGCAGCCGGGAAAATAATCACGGAGGCGAAGGTGAAGAGCCATCCCGAGGCCATCGTCGCCTTTTTACGCAAGCTGAGGCTTTCTATCGAGCGGATCGGTCTGGAGGCTGGGCCTCTTTCGCGGTGGCTGCACGCCGGCCTGACCAAAGCGGCTTCGAAGCGGTATTGCTCGAGACTCGGCATGTGAAGGCGGCGCTTTCGGCGATGACGGTCAAAACGGATGGACGGGACGCGCGCGGCATCGCCCAGCTCCTTCGGATGGGCTGGGCCAGTCCATTGTAAATTTCCAGCATCACAAGAGGTCCGGACTCTGCTCGTCGCGCGCAAACAATTGCTGGGAAAGCTGCTGGACGTGGAATTCAGCATACGCGGCATTTTGCGCGGCTTCGGGCTGAGGATGGGCGTGGCGACGCGCAACGGTTTCGAGGCTCGCGTGAGCGAGCAGTGCGTCGGTCAAGCAATGTTGGAGCAGATCGTCGAGGCAATGCTCGCCGCGCGCGCCGCTATGTGGAAGGAGTATTCGAAGCTGCGCAAGGCGATGCTGGTGATCGTGCGCCGGGACGAGATTTCTTGGCGGCTGATGAGCGTCCCGGGTGTGGGTCCGCTCGTGGCCATCACTTTCAAAACGGCGATCGACAACCCCGCGCGGATCCGAAAGTCCAAAGCAGTTGGGGCGTTGTTGGCGTTAACGCCGAGAAAATACCACTCGGGAGAGACCGACGTGACGGGCGCGCTGGAAACTCCGGGCGTGGCGGTCAGCGCGCAGGGCGCCATCATCGCGGACGCGCGGATGCGCACCAGCGCTCCGAGCATCTTTGCGGCCGACTGCACCGACCTGCCCACAATTCGTTTACGTCGCCGCGGCGGCTGGGACCCGCGCGGCGATCAACATGACGGGAGGGGAAGCCGCCCTCAATCTGACCGCAATGCCGGCCGTGGTGTTCACCGAGCCACAGGTTGCGACCGTGGGCTACAGCGAGGCGGAGGCCCATCACGACGGCATTGAGACCGATAGCGGCCTGCTCACTTTGGACAATGTACCGCACGCGCGTCAATTTCGACGCGCGGCGGTTTCATCATCTTATCGCCGAGGCTGGCTCGGGCCGCTTGATTGGCGTGCAAGCAGTCGCGCCGGAAGCAGGGGAACTCATTCAAACTGCGGCGCTCGCCATTCGAGCCCGAATGACCGTGCAGGAATTGGCCGATCAGTTTTTCCCATATCTCACAATAGTCGACGGGCTCAAACTCGCGTCGCAGACCTATAACAAAGATGTGAAGCAGCTTTCCTGCTGCGCGGGATGAGCGATGAAGGAACGTGCGACGTCCTGTTGCGTACATTTTCGGCCGACTGGCCTCCGTTGGACGCAAGGGCAACGCCGAGCGACTGTCATGCCAAGGATGTGCGAGGCCTTGCGGAAGAGCCTGGCGACATAGCCCGAGCCATTGTCAGTCGTGACGCGCTCGACCTAGACGCCGCGGGCTCTGAACCAACGAGTGCCCGAATCAGGAAGCCCGTGGTCGACTGTTTTCTCTCGTCGGGCAGGACCTCGACATAGGCTAGAGGGTGTTATGTACTTTGGTGATTGATTGTCTTAGTAGAATCGGATGTCTCCGATTCGCAAACCTTATCCGTCTGACGTCAGCGACGAAGAATGGTCGCTGGTTGCGCCTTATCTGACGCTCATGGACGAAGGCGCGCCGCAGCGTCAACATTCGCTGCGCGAGCTGTTCAACGGCCTGCGTTACGTGCTGCGCTACGGCATCGCCTGGCGCGCCATGCCCAACGATCTGCCGCCATGGTTCGCCGTGTATCAGCAATCGCAGCGCTGGCTGTCGGCGGGCGTGTTCGAGGCGCTTGCGCAGGATCTGCGCGCCCAGTTGCGCGTCGCTTCCGGGCGGGCGGCGGAGCCGACGGCGGCGATCATCGACAGCCGCACCTTGCGCTCGACCCCTGAGAGCGGCCCACGAGCGGGCTATGACGGCGCGAAGCGAAAGCGCGGCTCGAAGCTGCACATGGCAGTCGACACATTGGGCCATTTGCTGGCGTTGCATGTCACGCCGGCGAATGTCGATGACCGCGCCGAGGTCGGCAAGCTCATCGCAGCCGTGCAGGATGTGACAGGCGAAAGCGTCGAACTCGTTTATGTCGATCAGGGCTACACCGGCGAAAAGGCGTCCGAGGCCGCAAAGGCGCAGGGCGCCGAGCTTTGCGTCGTCAAACTCGCCGAGGCCAAAAAAGGCTTCGTGTTGCTGCCCAAGCGCTGGGTGGTCGAGCGTTCATTCGCCTGGGCGACGCGATGCAGGCGGCTCGTCAAAGACTACGAGCGCTATGCTCAGACCCTCGCAGGACTCCACGTCGTCGCCTTCGCATGTCTCATGCTCAAGCGCGCAGCAGATTTCATGATCCAAGGTGCATAACACCCTCTAGGCGGGTGGCGGCGTCGATCGCGACATACGGGACTTCCGAACTCGCGCCGCGAGGTGACGAAAACCACCTGACGATAGTCTTATGCGCGGCCAAATGGCTATGCGGCTGTGCCTATGCTTACCGTGAAAGGTAGGTGGCGTGGGCTAGGATGTTTAATCAAGGGCACAGGCAGCTGCCTATCAAATTTGATGGACGGCGTCGCAAATGCAAAGCTAAATTGCTCTTCAACAGGAGCACGGCGAGCCTGACACGGGGGAGAAAATGCGTAGACGTCCGCACTTGATCGTCGCCTCGCTGCTCGCGGCGAACGCGCCCGCTATGGCGCAAAGTGACGAGAATCGCGAGCATAGCGCTATGCCGCACATTGGCGGCCACTATCGGCATTTGCATAGGGACTGGAGCCAACAGGAGGGACGCCACAGGCACAGTGTCTGCTGGAATTGGGATCTCCGGCGTGGCTGGGTCTGGATTTGCAACCGCTAGCAGTCCCTGCTGTTGGGGAAGAGAAACACACAGGCGCCGTTTCTACTCTACCAAGACTTGGGCTCACTGGCCTAGGGCCTGTCATCAATTGAGCCAGACGATAGCTGCGGAGAGGTGGACCGCGGCGAGAAAATTTCGAGCCGTCTTGTCGTAGCGCGTGGCGATGGCCCGAAATTGCTTGAGCTTGCAAAAGAAATTTTCAATCAGGCTGCGAGCTTTATAGAGGTCTTTGTCGTAAGGGCGCGGCTCTTTGCGGGTGGCCTTTGTGGGAATGACCGGTTCTATCTCGGCGTGGCGCAAGGGTTCGATCACCCCCTCGTCGGCGGCGTAGGCCTTGTCGGCAAGTAGCGCGTCGGCACCCTCGAGATCATGCGCCTGTCCGGGCGTGAGATGGAAGCGGGTCGGATTGCCCAGCGCGTCGACCGTAGCGTGGATTTTCGTGCTCAATCCGCCTTTGCTGCGGCCGATCGCTTGGTCGTTGCCGTCTTTTTTTGCGCGCCGGCGCTGTGCTGATGCGCGCGCACGATTGTTGCGTCGATCATGGCATATTCATTGTCGGCATCTTGCGCCAAATGCTCAAAAACCCGGGCCCAAACGCCGGTTTTGGCCCGGCGGCTGAAGCGCAAGTGCACAACGCGGAAATCGCCGAAACGCTTGGGCAGATCGCGCCAGGGTATCCCCGTGCGATACCGGTACAGCACCGCCTCGATAAAAAGCCGATTATCCTTGGCAGTCACGCCGACGGTCGCTTTGCGCCCGGGAAGCAAGTTCCTGATGCGCTCCCATTGATCATCGCAGAGAATGACGACGCGCCATCGGTCGGCCCCTCCGATTCGGCCGACCGCTTATGAATCACGCAAAACCAATCTTGGGAATCTGGAGGGTTATGTGAGGATCAAGCCCCCAATTGATGACAGGCCCTAGCTAGCGAGCCGTTTTGCGTGGCTTGGGTAAGCTCATCCAGATGCGGCCGTTCCTCGCTGGTCAAGCGCACCACATACCGCTTCACCCCAATCGCTTCCCGCGCCATCTTCGCCTCCCGAGCGTCGAATCAATGGCGCTAGCGAATCAGGGATATCCAGCTGGGGGAAGCGCCTATTCAGATTCGCTGAAGCGACCCACTAGCGGCTTCTCGAGCGATCGGGGGAACAGTTCCTTTATTACAACCTTGGCGGCGGCGGATGGGTGCATCGCCATGGGCGCTGGAACTGATGTGGCGATCGAGAGTGACTAATTCGCTCAGACTCAGGCGGGCGCGCATCGAACCCAAGAAGCTGCCAATCATGCCGCTTTTCCCCGGAATTACGTGAGGGGCGGGAAAAGCCTACCCATCTTGTTTGGCCCCTTGGAGGTCGATGGTGCCGAAGAACGGTAACGCCCATTCCGTCGCCATTCCCGCGAGCATTCCGAAGAAAAACAGCACGGCCTGGGGGTCGAAAAGCCCCAGGTTGAAAACTGCTGGGCCCGGACAGATGCCGGAGAGGCCCCAGCCAATGCCAAAAATAGTTGCGCCCAAGAGCAACTTTCGGTCAATCGTTTGGGCCCACCGCGGCTGGATGGAACATCCTGCCAGACGTGTTTCCTTTATAGAGACAATCCGAAACGCAACGAGCCCGATCGACACGGCGCCTCCCATCACGAGGGCCAGCGAAGGATCCCAATTCCCGAGAACGTCAAGGAATCCCAGCACCTTGCCGGGATCCGTCATGCCGCCCACGTACAGACCCAGGCCAAACAGGGCGCCGAGTGCGAAAGCAATCAAAATTCGCATTTTCGCCTCTCAGCCAGCGACGTGGCGAACAATGAACACGGTGGCCATCGCCGACGCCATAAAGGTAGCCGTCGCGACAATTGACCGTAGAGAGAGGCGAGACAGGCCGCACACGCCGTGTCCGCTCGTGCAACCGCCGCCGAGGCGCGAACCAAAGCCAACCAGAAAGCCGGCGAAACCGGTCAGTAGGTAAGCGGTCTGGAAAACCGGTCGAGCCGGCGCAAGGGCCCAGCCAATCAGGAAAGCCGACGCGAAGAGGCCAAGCAGGAAGGCCAGCCGCCAGTCGGCGTCATTGGAGCGGGGCGGAATCAGCCCCGAGACGATGCCGCTGATCCCGGCTATTCGGCCAAGGAGAAGCGCTGTCAGGCCTGCGGAGATCCCAATCAGCGCGCCACCGGCGAGCGCGCTAACCGGAGAAAAATGCACCCAGTCGATTTGCATCCAGTTTTTCCCATAATTTGAGAGATCTAGAGAGCAGCCCCCTTTTCGCTAAGCCATTCTATCTCCGGTGTTGCAGAGAAGCTACATACAAAATCTATAAACTCTAGAATTTAACTATACTAATGAAGCAAGAAGAAGGTGTCCCCCAATGATTCGGTTTTCCCGCGCCGCCGCCTCCCTCCTGGCCGCAGCAGCACTGAGCGCGCATTCCGCAATGGCCACCGAAGGATATTTCCTTGAAGGCTATGGCACGCGCGAAAAGGCCGTTGGCGGCGCAGGCGCGGCGGATTCGAGGGATCCGCTCGCCCTGTCCATCAACCCGGCCGGCCTCGTGGATGTGCAGGACCAATATACGCTCGGGCTCACCGCCTTTTCGCCGGATCGTGGCTACTGGACTTCTGGCCCCGGGTTTGTGGCTCCCGGTTATGTCCAAAGCGGGCGCGGGCTCTTCCCAATTCCCAACGACGGATACAGCCAGCGCTTCAACCAGACCTCCGCATGGGGCGTCGCCGTCTACGGGAACGGCGGCATGAACACAACCTATTCCGCCGATTATGCCGGCCAGGCGTTCCCAAGCCCGTTCTGCGGCAAGACAGGCGTCTTTTGTGGTAGGAACTCCGGAGTTGATCTCAATCAGGCTTTCATCACCGCTGGATATGCACAGAGCTTCGGAAGGCTCTCGGTAGGCTTTGCGCCGGTGCTCGCTGTCCAGATTTTCAAAGCCCGAGGTCTTGAGATCTTCGCGCCCTTCTCCTCGGCCCCGGAGCAACTCACCAACCACAGTTACAATTGGTCCGTTGGCGCGGGTGTGCGCGCCGGCCTTCAATACAAATTGACCGACAGTTTCCGGGTTGGCGTCGCTGGCTCCTCGCCGATCTGGATGTCGCCCTTCGAGAATTACAAGGGGCTCTTCGCCAATCGAGGCGACTTCGATATCCCCGCGAATTTGACGGCTGGCGTCGCCTATGACGTTCTGCCAACCTTCACTCTGCTCGCCGACTGGAAGCATATTTTCTATTCGCAAGTTCCCTCGGTTGGCAATTCATCGACCGAGCAGCTTCTGCTCGGGGCAATGGGCGGCCCCGGATTTGGGTGGCGTGACATCAACGTGATCAAAGTGGGCGGGGAATATAGAGGATTTGATAAGCTGGCCCTAAGACTGGGCTATAGCTACAACACCAATCCCATCAACCCTCGCGACGTGACACTCAATATTCTGGCGCCGGCTGTGACGAAGCATCACATTAGCGGCGGCCTCAGCTATTATGTGACGCCGTCATCCTCGATTGACTTGGCTGCGGTCGTTTCGCCGCGGGGCACGGTCTCGGGCATCGAGCGGACGCCGCTGGGGCCGAACCATATGCGCACCATAACGCTTTTCCTGAGTTCATTTGAGATCACGGCAGGATGGACGCATCGCTTTGACGCGGCGCCAGTCTCCGTCGCGGCAAAGTTCTAATATTTGAAGCGACTCGGGCAGCGAGGACAAGACAGCCGGCAGGCTTGGCGGGCAATTAGCTAGCGCAAGGAAGGGGCAACAACGCCCGAACTACGTTGGTTGCCAGACTGCCCCTGAGCGCTTGCCGGCTCACTGGAGGAACAACAATCCATGGTTGGGCGCTAACCGAGGGATGTAGATCATCGGGAATTTGCGCCATAAACGTTGTTGGATCGCCGGCAGTAGGGTAAGCAATTCGTGCGCTGCTAAAGCAGGCCGAGAACGAAAAACAGAGGCAAGGAGAATTTCTTGTCGGACCTTCTTCGCGATTTGATTATTTGTTGGCGAGAAGACCCCCGCGCCACTTACAGGTCATGGTTCCTTTGGGAGGAACGCCTCAAGAATTTTCGGTCTATCAGACGTGGCATCGCGCAGGTCGTCAAGGAGATCGAGGCGGGAAGATTTGGCAACGTTTATAAAGGTTCGTCGCTTGAGACGGTTGTTGCTTCGATCGCGGAGCAACGTCAGATCTTTAAAGGCGCCGACCACGCTTTCCTCTGGAAGCCAAAGCTACGAATCCCGGACATCTACGAAAGCGAAAGCAACCAGCAGGCGTTCGGCCGCCTCCTCCATCATTGCTCGTGTTGCAACTCAGCGGAGGCGATCATTGCCGGGATTGAAGCGATCGACCGACTCGCCATCAAGGGTCTCGGGCCGGCCGTAGCAAATCTCCTTTATTTTTTGCACCCCACATTGATGCCGCCCTTCAACACGGCGATCGTCAGAGGTTTCAACTCAGTAACTGGATCCAAGGTAAAACTCGGTCGATGGGACCAATACCTCGCGATGCGAGCAGGGATGCTACAACTCAACGAGTCATACCGCGATCTTCTGTCGAACGATCTCGGCGCCGTTGCGGGTTTTCTCTTTGATATTGGCGCGGGCCGTTATCTCGCGCCCCCAGCCGCAGACAATGAGGCGGCGCGCGAGGCTTGGCTTGCCGAGTTATTAACTGCCCGTGAGACAGCAAAGAAGTTCGCTGCATCCGTGGGTGTAGAGCCGGAAGGCGACCGCACACACACTGAAGTTCAGGCTTGGCTCAGGGACCTCGGTCGGGCGCTTGGCTATGAGGTTTGGGTTGCCGCAAACGATCGCGGCCGTATCCACGGCGGAGAGCAACTGGGAAAAGGGTGCTTAGACTGCCTTCCCATTTCAGTCGAAAGCGCTCCGGGGGCGGACTCAATCCGTCTAATTGACATCCTGTGGGTCGATAGGGAACGCACGCGTGTAATGGCGGCGTTCGAAGTCGAACACACGACGTCAATCTACTCTGGCATCGTACGCATGCTCGACTTGGCTTTGAGCAACGAGGTGCATGCAGCGGAAGGACTTTTTCTCGTTGCCCCCGATGCGCGTGAAGAAGAGGTTCGATCACAACTCCGGCGGCCAGCATTCAGTCGCGTCGCCGATTTGCAGGTGCGCTACTTGCCATATGGCGAATTGGAAAGGAACCGCGACGCCATTGCTCGGTTCGGCACGGGAATTAAGGGCATCCACGCGATTTCGCGCGCATTGTGAAATTTCGCGAAAATCGGCGTCGAGTATCAGGGGCCCCATGTCGGAACGCCGTTGCGTTACGACAACGACTATCTATCCGGCGCGTTCTGTTCCGCCAAAGGCAAGGGCGCGCTCGCTTTGCTCTTCGCTGCTGAGGTTTAAGAGCAGACGCGGACCCGTATGGAGAGAAGCGCCTCTCGGTTGGCGCTGACGCCAACCATAATGTCGAATTCTCCGGGCTCCACGACCGGACCAAAACTCTCGTTCAGGTAACAAAAGGAATCGGCCGTCAGCGTGAACGTGATCGTCTTGGTTTGCTCGGACGCCAATGCGACCTTGGCCCAGGCTTTCAATTCCATGGTTGGGCGGGCCACACGCGCCACGCAATCGTGAATGAAGAGGAAGACCGTTTCTTCTGTCGTGATCGTTCCCACGTTGGCGGCGTCGACTTGTATCTCGATTACATCTGTCGGCGTAAATTCGGTCCGATCGGCGCGCAAATTTGTGAGTTTTGTCGCGCTGAAGGATAGCCCGTGGCCGAAAGGGAAAAGTGGTTCGTTGGAGAGATCCAGATATCTGCTGGTGAATCGATTGGCGGCGTCGGCAGGACGTCCCGAAGATCGCGCCGCATGGAAAATCGGAATTTGACCGACGTCTCGTGGCCAGGTGACCGGAAGTCGACCTGTCGGGTTGACTTGGCCGGTCAGCACGTCAGCAATCGCCTGTCCCGCCATGTCGCCCAGGAACCAGGCCGCAAGCGTCGCATGCGCGCGTTCGACGAGCCAAGTTGTCATCAATGGCCGTCCGGAAAAGAGAATTGCGACAACGGGGGCGCCGGTTTCGAGAACCGCTGCGGCGAGTTCGCGTTGACGTCCAGGCAAGCCCGGATTTGCCCGGCTTGCCGCCTCCCCGCTCATGCCGGCGGCTTCGCCAAGACAAAGCACGACTACGTCCGCCGTTGCGGCTAATTTGCATGCTGGCCCTATGCCGCCTATATCCTGACCATCGATGCTCCCGGCAGCGAGGAACAAAATTTCGCGCTGCGGCAATCCGGCTTTCAAACCGTCGAGGACCGTGAGGGGGTTGTCTGGATCGCCGGCCGCTGACCAGGGGCCGAGCATTTCCGCGGGCGCGTCAGCGAGAGGACCGATGACCGCAATGCGGCGCACATGAGCCGCGAGCGGTAAAATAGAGCGGTTAGATAGCAGTGTGATTGCGCGTCGAGCTGCCTCCAATGCCAGTTCCCGGTTGGTTGGAGTGGGCCCTTGAGGCCGGGCAGAGGCGAGCTTAACGATTGACCGGTATGCCGGGCTTTCAGAGGAAGAAAGCCATGGCCAAACACCGCACCTACAGCGTCGAGTTCAAGCGCCAAGTCGCCCAGGAATACCTGGCCGGAGAGACGCTGCATGGTCTAGCGAAGCGCCATGACATCTGCCGGAACCTGATCCGCGTCTGGGTCCAGAAATATGAAGCGGGCGAGTTCGACGAGGACGCTCAGACGGCCGACCTTCTCCAGCAATACGAGGCTCGGATTGCCGCCCTGGAACGTCTTGTAGGCAAGCAGGCGCTCGAATTGGAGTTCTTAAAGGGGGCTCTGAAAAGCACTCCGCGGCCGAGAAGCGGGAATACATCCGTTGTTGTCGGCCCCGGGGGCTCAGCGTTGCCGAAGGATGCCGGCTGATGGGTATCGCACGCTCGACCTATTACGACACCCGGCAGGTCCCTACGGATGACATCGCGATTGTCGAGGCGATCGCAGCTATCTGCGAGGAGTGTGAAAATTATGGATGGAGGCGAGTCCGCGCCGAGCTGCGCCATAGAGGAATGGTCGTCAACCATAAGAAAATTCGGCGACTCATGCGCGAATACGATCTCCAACCAAGAACCCGTCGGCGCTACGTCACGACGACTGACAGTGATCACGACCAGCCAATTTTTCCCAATCTGGCAAGGGACATGGCTCTGTCCGGTCCTGACCAACTTTGGGTCGCCGACATCACCTACGTCGCGATCGTTGGGGGCTTCGCTTACGTGGCCGTGATCCTCGATGCTTGGTCGCGCCTCGTGGTTGGTTACGCTATCAGCCGCGCAATTGACGCGCGGCTCGCGATATCCGCCCTCAAGGCCGCAATCGAGCGCCGGAAGCCGCCCCCAGGCTGCGTGCATCACTCGGACCGCGGCTCGCAATACGCCGCCGGGCGCTATCGTGAGGTGCTTGCCGAACATGGGCTTATCGGATCGATGGGAAGGCGGGGCAACCCCTATGACAACGCCAAGGCCGAGAGCTTCATGAAGACTCTAAAGATTGAAGCAGTCTATCCGATGGCTTACGAAACATTCGACGACGTTACCGAGGGCCTTCCCCGGTTCATCGACGACATTTACAACAGGCGCCGGCTGCATTCGGCGCTGGGCTATCTGAGCCCCCAGCAGTTCGAGGATCAACACACCCGGCAGGCGGTCAAATCAGCGGCATGACCTCTGCCCGGCCCGAGGGGCCCACTCCAGGCCTGCGCAAATTTTGCCTTTGGCGCGACAGGTTTATACGGATTGTCGAATAGACCAAGACGCTGCTTAAGCTTAAGAACGCGCCGCACCGCGGAGTCGATATCTTCGTGTTCGACCAGGCCGCGCGCCATCGCTTCGGGCAGGTAGCGAACGTAGGCCCCGCTCGCCATATCAATATCAACGCCCGCCCTCAAAGCAAGCGCCGCCGCGTCGATCAGATCTTTCGCAACGCCGTGTCGAACAAGTTCCGCGATCGCCGCGTAGTCGCTGATGATGACGCCATCAAAACCGAGCTTACATCTGAGAAATCCGCGCAAAAGCGCTGCATGTGCGGTCATAGGGACGCCGGCCACACTGTTAAAGGCGGGCATGATCGCAGCGCAGTCCGCGGCGACCGCAGCTTGAAAAGGGGGCAGGTAGACTTCGTGCAGCGAACGCTCAGAAATATCCGCCGCCGCATAGTCGCGCCCGGCCGTGGCGGCGCCGCCGGCGCAAAAATGTTTGGCGGTCGCGGCGATCGAGGTTTCCGCGGCCAAATTTCGTCCCTGAAAACCGCGAATTTTCGCTTCGGCGAACCTCGCCGCGACCAGTGGGTCTTCCCCCGGGCTTTCCGCGATCCGGCCCCACCGCGGGTCGCGCGCGACGTCGAGCATCGGCGCGAACGTCAAATCGATTCCATCGATTGCCGCCTCCTCAGCCGCCACGCGCGCCGTCCGCTCCCAAAGGCGAGGATCGAACGCGCAGGCTTCGGCCAGCGGAATAGGGAAGATCGTTTTATATCCATGCAGGACATCGAGACCGAAAAGGAGGGGGATCGCCAGCCTGCTTTCCTCGACCGCGACCTTCTGAAAGCTGTTGATCTCTTCCCGGCCCCAAAGATTGAAGACGCCGCCAATCCTTCCCGCTCGAACATCGTCGGTCGTTCCGCAGGTACGATTTGGTCCTGTCACGGCCTGTCCCGCCGCGATAAGATTGAGCTGGCCGACTTTTTCTTCAAGGGTCATACTGGCGAGAAGGGAGTCGACGTAATTCATGGCGATGCTCGACTTTGTTTGGGTCGACCAAATCTTCCCCTTGATCTTGTCGGTCAAGAGCGGGGGGGGGTGAATCCCCAAATTTGATAGCGATGGCGGGCGCTTTTACGAAACGCTGTTCCATCTCCTTCTCATAAAACTCGTCTTATCGTACCGGCGCCAGCGGACGGGGGTAAGGATCGATGGCGGAGCAGGTTGAGACAACGAATCGAAGCATCGCCGACCGGTCCAGCCCCGGCGACGGACTGGCCGCCCAGATCGCAACGATATTCCGGGCCTACTATGGCTCACGCGAGCTCGGCCAATTGTTTTTGATCGGCGGAGGACTCGTCGTCGTCGTCGCGTCGACCGCCTATGCACAGATCAGGCTGAATGCGTGGAACGAACCGTTTTACGACGCGCTCTCCCGTAAGGATCTAGGCGCATTCGGCGCGCAGTTGCTCGTGTTCGCCTGGCTCGCTGGCGCACTCCTGGTGCTAAACGTGGCCCAGACCTGGCTCAATCAGTTGGCGAAGCTGAAGTTGCGGATAGGATTGACGCGAGACCTGTTCGCGCAGTGGCTCATGCCGAAACGGGCCTTTCTGCTCGCGGGAATGGGCGACATTGGAGAGAATCCGGATCAGCGTATCCACGAAGACGCTCGCCACTTGGCCGAACTCTCGACAGATCTGGGCGTCGGCCTGTTCCAGGCGGCGCTTCTCCTCGCGAGCTTCATCGGAGTTCTGTGGGGTCTGTCGGCAGGAGTGACGTTCGAGTTGGAGGGCAAAAGCTTTTCTGTCCCTGGTTATATGGTGTGGTCCGCGCTTCTTTACGCTGGAGCGGCGTCGTGGGCGAGTTGGCGCGTGGGCCGGCCCCTCATCCATCTCAATGCGGAGCGTTACGCCCGCGAGTCGGACCTGCGATTTTCCCTCGTCCATGTCAATGAACATAAGGATGGAATCGCGGTTTATCGCGGCGAGACAGAAGAGAAAGATCGCCTTGATCAGAAACTTGGACGCCTCACCGACATTCTGCGACGACTCGTGGGCGCGACGACGAACCTTACTTGGGTAACCGCTGGTTACGGATGGTTCACGATCGCGGCGCCGATTGTCGTGGCGGCCCCGGCATATTTTTCGGGAAAGCTTTCGTTCGGCGGGTTGCTCATGGCGGTCGGGGCGTTCAACCAAGTCCAGCAATCCTTGCGCTGGTTCGTCGACAATTTTGGCGTTATCGCCGATTGGCGGGCGACGCTTTTCCGTGTCGGCGGGTTTCGTTATGCATTAACGATGATGGATAAGGTTGGCGAGGGAGAGGCCGGCGTTGATCTTGTGACAGCACGCGAGGAAAAGCTACGGCTGAATGATGTGTGCGTCGTCTCCCCTTCGGGTTGCACGGAGTTGAATGAATCGCATGTCGAGATTGACGCTCCCGCCCGTGTCTTGATCGTTGGCGCGCCGGGCTCAGGCAAGACGAACCTCTTTAGGGCCATAGCGGGCCTATGGCTTTGGGGAAGCGGCAGAATTAGTTTGCCCTTGTCGCAGCGCATGATGTTCCTGCCGAAGCGGCCCTATCTTCCCGAAGGCGCATTGCGCGAAGTGCTTGCTTACCCGGCGCCCCTCCACAGCTTTACGGAGGCTGAGTTCCACGACGTCCTGGCGCGAATCGGACTCGCACATCTGTCATGTTGGCTTGATCGCCTCGCGCGGTGGGATAAGGAGCTGACCGAGCCGGAGCAGCAAAGCCTCGCCTTCGCGCGCGTTCTGTTACATAAGCCGCGCTGGGTCATCGTCGATGAAGCGATTGAATCGCTACCTGCGGCGGCGCGCAAAACGCTATTCGAGATCTTCGAGAAGGAATTAGCGACAACGGCCTTGGTTCATATCAGCGGGCCTCAGGCCCAAGACAAATTTTACACGCGCATACTGTATCTGAGCAAGAATCCGCATGGCCGATGTTTGGCGCGCCCGTGCCTGCCATGTCTTTCGCCGCCGAACCCCGAGCATGCCGCTTTCGCGAGCCCGTACTAACGCGACAGGACCGCAAGGGCCGAACAGGAGTCTCGATGATGACAACCGCTATGGAACGTGAAGACTCCGGACGAGAAGAGGCGACCCTGTCAGATGCGGCGTTGCTCGAGCTCGTGCAGCGACAGACGTTTCTCTACTTCTGGGATGGAGCGCATCCGGCCAGCGGCCTCGCGCGCGACAACGTCGGCGTTCTTTCGGACCCTGAAAATGACATCGTCGCGATCGGCGGGTCAGGATTCGGCGTCATGGCCATTATCGTTGCGTCATCGCGGGCGTGGATTTCCCGCGAGAGCGCAGCGACACGCCTGATGCTCATGCTAGATCTGCTGGAGCGCGCGCCCTGTTTTCACGGCCATTTTCCGCACTTCATGAATGGAAGCACCGGCGCCGTTATACCTTTCAGCCGGAAGGACGATGGCGGCGACATCGTCGAGACCTCGCTGCTCTTTCAAGGCTTGCTGTGCGCGCGGCAGTATTTCGATCAGGACAACGAGGTTGAAAAACGTCTGCGCGAACGCATCACCTGTTTGTGGCGTGACGTGGAGTGGAACTGGCACACTCGAGATGGACGCAGTGTGTTGAATTGGCATTGGAGTCCCAATAATGGCTTCAGCCTCGCCCATGAAATACGCGGCTGGAATGAATGCCTATTGACTTATGTGCTCGCCGCGGCGTCGCCGCGCTATGCAATCGACGCGTCCGTCTATCACGACGGTTGGGCGCAGGGCCGCGGCTTTTTGAACGGCAAAGGCTACTATGGCGTCGAACTACCGCTCGGCCCCCCTTTTGGCGGACCGCTGTTCTTCAGCCATTATTCATTTTGCGGCCTGGATCCGCGGGGACTCAAGGACATTTATGCCGATTACTGGCGACAGAATACACATCATGTGCAAATCAATTTTGAACATTGCGTTCACAATCCGGGACAACACAAGGGTTACGGACCGTCCTGCTGGGGACTTACGGCGAGTGACGACCCAGAGGGCTACAACGTGCATATGCCTGATGAATTCACTTGCGGTTGTGGTTATGGGTGCGGAAATGTCGCAGGGCGGTGTTGCAGGCGGCACGCGCCCGACGAAGACAACGGCGTCATTTCGCCGACCGCGGCTTTGTCCAGCTTTCCCTATGCGCCGGATGCGGCGCTTCGCGCCATGCGGCATTTTTACGAACGACTTGGCGGCAAACTTTGGGGTCGTTTCGGCTTCGCCGATGCGTTCAGCGTGGATATCAACTGGTTTTCGAAGTGTTATTCCGCGATCAATCAGGGCCCTATCGTTGCGATGATCGAAAATTACCGAACAGGCCTGTTATGGAGCCTGTTCATGAAAGATCCCGACGTGCAGGCGGGTTTGCGCCGACTGGGATTTCGCAGCGGAGATGTAACCTGAGGCTTGATATGGGAATCTCGCAAGTTTCAAGGGGCGACCAACAAGCGAACAGCTCGAACAGCGCGCTTTGCGAGTGGATGGCGCGCCAATACAGATTTTCCGTCGAAGCCATGCTTCGAGCCGTTTCCGCGACGGATCTCATCAAGGAGCGGCCGCATTTTGGTCAGGCCATTCGGCCGGCGCGGGGATCCGTGCTGGCTTCGCCCGAGCTCGCTTCTTATGATCCAAATCCAGATTATTTTTTTCATTGGTTGCGTGACTCGGCAATTATCATTGACGCCTTGCGCGTGCTGATTGCGGAGCAGACGCTCGAATCGAACGCGATCGAGCATCTTGTCGACTTCGTGAACTTTAGCCTTGGACTTTGTCAGCTCGACGGTCGCGCTTTTTCTTCTGGCAAGGTTCGGCGGGCGATTGATCCATCATTTCTCGAACACGCTCGAACCGAGGACGAACTTAATCAAATTCACGGCGATCGCACGCTCGGGGAGGCTCGTTACAATCCTGACGGCACACTGGACATAATCAGATGGGCTCGCCCGCAAAATGACGGCCCGGCGCTGCGCGCCCTTAGCGTCTTGCGTTCCTGGCGGCTCGAGGCATTTCGTGAACGCGCGGATGAGGCTGCCATAAGGGCGCTCCTCGAACACGATCTCGACTACACGCTTCGGCATTGGGAGGAGCCTTGCTTCGACCTTTGGGAAGAGAGTTTCGCTCATCATTACCACACGCGGGTCGTCCAGTTTGCCGCGCTCGCTGATGGCGCGGCGTGGATGGATGCGAGCGGCGATAGGACGCGCGCCGGAAATTACCGATTGGCCGCCGAAGAAATCGCTCGGCGTCTCGACGATCATTTTGATGCTGATGAGGGAGTTTACGTTGGCTGCGTCGCCGACGGATCCGAATCATCGGGCGTCGCGGTTTCGACGCGCCTCGACATTGCCGTAGCTCTTGGCGTGATCCATGCGGCGCGGACGAATGGCGCACACAGCGTACTGGATCCGAAAGCGCTCGCCACGTTGGGTCGGCTCGAACAGCTTTTCGCAAAAGAGTACCAGATCAACGAGGGGCGCGGCTCGGATTGCGCTCCCGCCATGGGTCGTTATGCCGGCGACGTTTACTACAGCGGCGGCGCGTACTATTTTTCTACGCTCGGCGCGGCGCAATTCTATTTCCGCTTTGCGGAAGCGATCGGCGGCGGCGCCACGATCCCTATTTCGAAACAAAATCCAGGGCTCTTAACTGAAATGCTCGCCCAATCGTCTCAAGTCCTCGATACTGCTGCGGTTGAGCCGCTATCGAGAGAAGGGCTATTCAAAGCGTGCCTGCATCGCGGCGACATGTTCATGGCGATGGTGCGGGCCTATACGCCAGCCTCGGGAGAATTGTCGGAGCAATTTGATCAGACAACCGGCGCGCAAACATCAGCCAAAAATCTGGCCTGGAGCTATGCGGCTTTCATCACCGCCGTCGCGAGCAGAAAGGCGGCCATTCGCTATTGCCCACCCTTGTGATGACGCTGGCGTCGTTGGCGGAGGCGGGCCAGCCCACCCCATAGCCTGCCAACATCGCCCAGCGCGGCATGGACAAGCTCTGGCAACCACGGATTCTTGCGAGGCAAGATTTCCAGATGCCACCGGATTCGATCGATCGGAATGCCTATCTGGTTCAGCATAGAGCCGCCTATAGCGATGCGCTCCGGCTACTTTCGAAACCATAAGTGGCGCGGTCGATTTCGCCGTCGACAATGCGAACGCCATTCACGCCGGTTGAAATGGTGATGTACGCAATAATTGCCGGCCCTTTGCCGGCGGCGCGTCCCATCTCGGCAAGTTCGGCGCATGAATCAAGGCGCGCCGGTCCCGCCACAGCGGGGCGTCAGTTCGTGCCAAGGGATTTACTGTTCCCGAGGTCTTATGCAAAAAGAATTCTCCAGCCTATTTGGGAGGCCCAGCAATCTTTCCCCGTTGCCCCGTCAGTCATCTGCTTACCCGGCACGACTTCTGAAGGGCTACGTGAGCCAGAAAACTTCCGTTCCTTAATCCAAATTTTGTCTAAGGGGCGCTGATGTCGTAATGCCAGGAGGCCATGTTTTTAGCATGGCTGTAAACGCGAGATCCAAGCGCGCTTCCCGGGCTTTCTGTCGCTCGCATCTGGCATATGGAAGGTTTGTTGCCTAGCATTCTAATGCGGTTACTATTATCTAGCTCCATTGGCGTTTGTGGACGCGGATCTAGCCTTGAGCTGAATCTCGCGATTGTAGAATCGCTTATCCAGATTGCGGCGCGCGGCATGGACAATGGTCGAGCCAGGCAGCCCTTCGCTGAGCAATTCCATCAGCCGGGTTTGGCTGAGGTCGTCGAGCGCCGAGGTGGGTTCGTCCATGATGATGATGTCGGGCGGCCTCAGCAGCACCCGCGCGAAGCCAAGCTGCTGCTGCTCGCCGCCGGAGAGCACATCGGACCAGCTCTGCTCCTCGTCCAGGCGTGACACGAGATGACCCAGGCCACAGGCGGTGAGGATCTTTTCGATGCGCGCCGGGTCCGGTGGGGTGTTGTCGTGGGGATAGTCGAGCGCATCGCGCAGCGTGCCCCGCGGCAGGTATGGCTGCTGCGGCATGAAAGCGATGCATGCATCCTTTGGACGGAGAATGCGGCCGCTGCCCCAGGGCCACAAACCGGCAATCGCGCGGATCAGCGTGCTCTTGCCGGCGCCGGACTCTCCCTTCACGAGGACTTTCTCGCCGCGTTCAATCACGGCATCGGTGTCCGCGAGCATAAGTGTGCCGTCGTGCTGGGCGATCGAGAGACCACAGAGATGCAAGGCGCCATCGTCGCTGAAGCCGAGATCAATCATCTTCTCCTCGGCCCCGATCGCGAGCTCGTCGAGGCTATCGAAGAAGAGGTCGAGCGTGGCGACGCGCCGCGCTGACGCGAACCAGTCGGCGAGGCGCATCGAATTGTCGGCCAGCCAGTTGAGCGCCAATTGCACCTGTATGAAGGCAGCCGCCGCTTGCATGAGATCGCCGAGCGACATTTCGCCGGCTAGATACTTGGGTGCGCCAAGCATGAGTGGTATGACCGGCGCGAGAACGTTATTGCCGCTTGACAAGAACAGCATGCGAGCCTGCCGTCCAATCACGTCAATCCATCGCAAGGCGACGTGATCAAATCTCGCACAGTGCAGCTCTCGCTCGGCGTCGTCGCCGCCGATTAGCGCGATCGTTTCGGCATTCTCGCGCGTGTGCGAGAGCTCAAAGCGGAAATCCGCCTCAGCGGCCGCTTTCCCCTCGACGCGTGCGACGAGCGGACGGCCCAGAAGCAGCATTCCATAAGACGTGCAGGCGGAATAGATCACGACCGCAATCACAAGGTAACCGGGGATCGTGACGCCCCAGAAGGTCAGCGAGCCGCCGATGAACCACAACACGCTGACGAAAGAGGCCGCCATGAGCAGAGCATTTGTGACGCCAGTCGCAAAGTCGACGAAGAGCTCGATGGCAATACGCCCGTCCTCGGCGATGCGTGCTTCCGGATTATCGACGAGACGGAGGACGCTGAGCTGATAAAAGCGCCGGCGCTCCATCCACCGCCGCACAAGCGTCCGCGTCAGCCACTCTCGCCAGCGCAACTGGAAGCGCATGCGCATTTGCAGCAATGCGACGCTCGTCGACGCAGAGATCAAGGCGAGCACGAGCATGAGGCCGATGCTGAATAAGATCAGGCGATGGTCCCTGTTCTGCAGCGCGTCGAAAAAAAACTTGTTCCATCGGTTCACCGCGATGGCTGGGATGAGGTTCAGGACAAGGCAGCCGAAGAGGCCCAAAACAAATAAGGCGGCCGTTCTGCGCGTCGGGCCGGTCCAGAAACCGAAGGAGAGCTTTGCAAAATGTCGCAGAAGCTTGGCGTCGGCTTTGGTTGTAACAATGGCTTCAACCATGTTGTTCCTGTCGCCGGGGCAGCCACCTGGCGTTATCCGGTTGGAATGTTAGTTCATAGCCGGCTTTCGGGCCAGCCGCTGAGGGCACGGCGGAGCTGGTCGAGGTAGCGCCGTGGCGCACAGCGAGCAGCGCGGGCGGCTCTTGCGGTCGATTTCCAAGCGACGAATGCAGCCGCACCTCGTTGGAATGGCGCCTGAGGCGCCCCGAAGGATGAACAGCTCGGCGATCACACCAAACGCCGACGCGGAGAGTGTTCGCGATGGATGCGAATCGCAAGGGCCTCGCGCGGGAACTCGTCGATGATGTTGAGCAGCACTATTTGCGCTGTCAGCTGCAGAGAGGGCCGAAATCAGCTTTGAGCGGAAATCGCGCGGATAGCGAATATTGACGCCATAGCGGTCCCGCCCCTCGACCGTTGTCGTTATTCGTTATCGTCTCTCCGCCCAGTGCGGTCGAGATAACCTCCTGCACGTTGCCGATCATGAGGCCGTAACGCGCTAGGGCGCTGCGGTCCGGCATGACGTCGAGATAATAGCCGCCAATGACGCGTTCCGCGTAGCCGAAACAATTTCACGCTGCTGCGGCTCGCGGCTTGTGGCGACCGAAAGGCGCCACAGAAGGGGCGGCGACGCTTGGCCGATCCGGTGCGATTCGCTTCGCTCGATCGAGCACTAGGGCCCCTATCGCCTTGACACTCCATGGCTTCCCGACGGGCGATCGGCTAGTCTGTCCGGCGTCAACGATCTTATCTCCTCTCTAAGGGGCCGATTATGAAATTTTCTCTCTCGAAAGCGCCTTTGTTGGCGCTCTACGCTTTAGCTGCCGCCTTCGTCCTTTACTGGCATTGGCGGCACGTTCTCGACGCCTTGCCATTCCTGGTCGTGCTCGCGTGCCCTCTGATGCATCTCTTCATGCATCACGGTCACGGCCACCATCACGACAAGGCCCCTGATAATTCAGAAAAACACGACGTCTAACGAAACCGTGTTTTCGCGCGCGCGGGACGCGAACGCAGCCAGCTCCCTCCCGCGTTGTGTCTCGGAAGGAATGGACATGAGCCATGAACACCATCATCACGGGTCCGGCCACAGCCATCCGCCGGAGCGCGATGCTGGCATTCATTCGTCGCAGGGCGGATATGTAGACCGCGCCGAAACTAGACAAAGCCTTCCCCCGTCTGGGGAGGGCGTGATCTACACCTGCCCCATGCATCCGCAAATTCGCCAGGTCGGGCCCGGCAATTGCCCGATTTGCGGTATGACCCTTGAGCCTGTCGTTTCGGCGGCGGAAACCGAACCCAGCGCCGAACTCACGGATATGACGCGGCGCTTCTGGGTCGGGCTCGCGCTCACCCTCCCTGTCTTCGTGCTGGAGATGGGCGGGCACTTCCTTAATCTCCACCATTACATCGCGCCGCAGATGTCGAGCTGGATTCAATTCGCCTTGGCGAGTCCCGTCGTTCTCTGGGCCGGTTGGCCATTTTTCGTCCGAGGCGCGCAGTCCCTCGTCACGCGCAACCTCAATATGTTCACGCTGATCGCCATGGGCACGGGCGTGGCGTGGCTCTATAGCGTTGTCGCGACCTTTGCGCCTTCACTCTTTCCCGCGACCTTCAGAAACGCGGACAACTCGGTCCCGATCTATTTCGAGGCAGCCGCCGTCATCACCGTGCTTGTGCTTCTCGGACAGGTTCTCGAACTGCGGGCGCGAGAGCAGACCGGCGGCGCTATTCGGGCGCTTCTCAATCTCGCGCCGGTCACGGCAAAGCGCGTCAGGGAAGATGGATCGGATGAGGAAGTCTCCCTGGACGAGGTCCATGTCGGCGACCGCCTCCGCGTGCGCCCCGGCGAGAAGGTCCCAGTCGACGGAACGATTCTCGAGGGCCGAAGCTCCGTCGACGAATCCCTGATGACGGGCGAGTCCATGCCGGTGACCAAGAGCGCCGGGGACAAGGTCATCGGCGGCACAATCAACCAGACAGGCAGCTTCATGGTGCAAGCAGAGAGGGTTGGCCGCGACACGATGCTTTCGCGCATTGTCGACATGGTCGCCTCCGCGCAGAGAAGCCGCGCACCGATCCAGCGCCTTGCCGACCAGGTTTCAGGCTGGTTCGTGCCACTCGTCATCCTGGTCGCTCTCCTGGCCTTCGCCGCTTGGGCCATATGGGGACCGGAGCCGCGCATGAGCTATGGCCTTATCGCCGCCGTTTCGGTTCTCATCATCGCTTGTCCCTGCGCTCTAGGCCTTGCGACCCCTATGTCCGTGATGGTGGGGATTGGGCGCGGCGCTCAATCGGGCGTTCTCATCAAGAATGCTGAGGCGCTGGAGCGCTTCGAGAAGGTCGATACGCTCGTTGTCGACAAGACCGGAACGCTCACCGAAGGCAAGCCGCGTGTGACAGCCATCCGCCCCGTGGAGGGCTTGGCCGAGAATGACCTGCTGGCTGTCGCCGCGAGCCTTGAGCGCGCAAGCGAACATCCCCTGGCGATCGCGATCGTTCAGGAGGCTCTGGCAAGAAATATGGCTTTGACCCCGGCCACGGATTTCGACTCGCCGGTCGGCAAGGGCGTCACCGGTCGGATCGACGGACGATCCATTGTCATCGGGAACCGCCGTTTTCTAGCGGAGCTCGACGTCGATGCGGCCGCGCTCGATAACGAGGCCGAGCGCCTGCGCGAAGACGGCGCCACGGCAATCTTCATCGCCATCGACGGCAAAGCCGCCGGCGTCATAGCGATCGCCGATCCGATCAAGGAGACGACCCCGGATGCCCTGAAATCGCTTCGCGACGATGGCGTCTCGGTCGTCATGCTCACAGGCGATAATTGGACGTCGGCGCGCGCCGTCGCGAAGCGGCTGGGGATAAACGAAGTCGAAGCCGAAATCCTGCCGGAGGATAAAAGCAAGGTCGTCGCCCGCCTGCGTCAGGCTGGCCGTATCGTCGCCATGGCGGGCGACGGGGTAAACGACGCCCCCGCCTTGGCCGCGGCCGACGTTGGCGTCGCCATGGGCACGGGGACGGATGTGGCGATCGAGAGCGCGGGCGTCACCTTGCTCAAGGGCGACCTTCGCGGCATTGTCCGCGCCCGTCGCCTGTCGAGAGCGACGATGCGCAATATCCGCGAAAACCTGTTCTTCGCGTTCTTCTACAACGCCGCCGGCGTGCCCGTTGCGGCGGGCGCTCTTTACCCCGCCTTCGGCTTGTTGCTCTCGCCCACGATCGCCGCCGCAGCCATGGCGCTGTCTTCGGTCAGCGTCGTCGCCAACTCATTGCGTTTGCGGCAAGCTCAGATCGAGCCTAAGCGGCTTCTGGAAATGCCGCCATTTCCAGGGGCCACTTAGCAACGCCGGCGGCGCTCTGAGCGGGAGCCTTATTCGGCGCGCTGTATCTGTTCGATCACGTAGCCGCCTTGTGGCGCTTTGCTTAGGGTGAAGGTTATCTTCGCGCCAGGCGCCAGCCCTTCGAGGTCCACGTTCGGCGCGACCTTGAAGGCCATTGTCATCCCCGGCCATTTCAGCGCCGGTATGGCCTCATGCGTGATTTGGATTTGGCGATCCGTTTTGTTGACGCCCTTGATGACGCCCTTCCCCGTCGCCTTTTCCCCCGCTTGCGCGGCCTCCTGCCGGTTCTGAGCCTGAGCTGCCGAAGGGGCTACGCCGACCATGGCCAACCCGGCAACCGCGACGACGACCAACAACAGTGACTGTTTCGCTTCCTCTTTCATTTTGCCTCCTTCTGGTTGAATTTATCGAACCGCCACTTGCGGCGATCCGATTCCGCCTGCGCTTGCTTCCTCGTGCCCTGAGCCGCCCCCGTCATCGCCCGCCGGCAAACCAGTCCCCTTGATCAGCGCGTAAATCGCCGGGATGACGACGAGCGTCAGCAGCGTGGACGACACCATGCCGCCGATCATCGGGACGGCGATGCGCTGCATGACTTCCGAACCGGCGCCCGTGCTCCAGAGAATCGGCACGAGGCCGGCCATGATGGCGACGACTGTCATCATCTTGGGCCGTACGCGCTCAACAGCGCCGAGCATGATCGCCTCGCGGAGATCGGCCTTGGTGAATGGCTTCCCCTCAGTAGCCCGCGCTTCCGCGACCTCCTGCATCGCCGCCTCCAGATAGATCAGCATGACGACGCCCGTTTCCGCGGCGACGCCGGCGAGCGCGATAAAACCCACGCCGACGGCGATCGACATGTTGAAGTTCAGGAGCCACATCAGCCAGACGCCGCCGACCAGCGCGAAGGGCAGCGACAACATGACGATCAACGTTTCAGTAATTTTGCGGAAATTCAGGTAGAGCAGCAGGAAGATGATGAAGAGCGTCACCGGCACGACGATGCGCATGCGGGCTTCGGCGCGTTCAAGATATTCGAACTGCCCGCTCCAGACGACATAAGAGCCTGACGGAAAGTCGATCGCCTCATTGACGGCCTTACGCGCCTCATTCACGAAGCCGCCGATGTCGCGGTCACGGATGTCGACAAAGATATAGACGGCGAGCTGGCCGTTCTCCGTGCGGATCGAGGTCGGGCCGCGAACCAGCTCCACCTTCGCGACTTCGCCGAGCGGTATCGTTCCGCCGCCGGGGAGCGAAATCAGGACTTCGCTGGCGATCGCCCTCGGGCTTGATCGAAAATCGCGCGGGTAGCGCACGTTGACGCCATAGCGTTCGCGTCCTTCGACCGTGGTGGTGACAGTCTCGCCGCCGAGCGCCGTCGCGATCGTCGTCTGCATATCGTCGATCATGAGGCCGTAGCGGGCAAGCGCCGACCGATCGGGCGTAATGTCGAGATAATAGCCGCCCATCACGCGTTCCGCGTAGGCCGAGGAGGCGCCGCGGACGCCCTTCACCACTTTCTCGACTTGCCGGGCGAGGCTCTCCATCTGGGCCAGGTCGCGGCCGAATATCTTGATCCCGACTGGGGTCCGTATGCCGGTGGCGAGCATGTCGATCCTGTTGCGGATCGGCATGGTCCAGGCGTTCGAAACGCCGGGGAATTGCAGCGCCGCGTCCATTTCAGCGATTAGGCTTTCGATCGTTGCCCCCGGCCGCCATTGTTCCTTCGGCTTCAAGTTGATGATGGTTTCGAACATTTCGAGCGGCGCGGGATCGGTCGCTGTCGAGGCGCGCCCGGCCTTGCCAAAGACCGACTCCACCTCAGGGAAGGATTTGATGATCCGATCCTGCGTCTGCAGCAATTGCGCGGCCTTCGTCACCGAAAGGCCCGGCAGAGTCGTCGGCATGTAGAGCAACGCGCCTTCGTTGAGGGCGGGCATGAATTCCGAGCCAAGCTGCCGCGCGGGGAGCATCGTGATCCCGAGCGCGGCGACCGCCAGCAATATGGTGAGGAGCTTGAAACGCATCACCAGTTGGATGACCGGGCGATAGATGAAGATCAGGGCCCGATTGATCGGATTCCGCGCCTCCGAAATGATCCGCCCGCGCACGAAGAGAATCATCAGCGCCGGCACCAGCGTCACCGACAGGAGGGCGGCCGCCGCCATGGAGAAGGTCTTGGTGTAAGCGAGCGGGCTGAACAGGCGCCCTTCCTGGGATTCCAGCGTGAAGATCGGCAGGAACGAGACGGTGATGATCAAGAGGCTGAAAAACAGCGCGGGGCCAACTTCTATTGCGGCGTCAATCAAGACCTCGATGCGGGACGCCTCGGGCGGCGCCTTCTCCAGTCGCTTATGGGCGTTCTCGATCATGACAATGGCGGCGTCGACCATTGCGCCGATGGCGATGGCGATGCCTCCCAGGCTCATGATGTTGGAGCCGAGCCCGAGCGCCTTCATCGCCGCGAAGGCCATGAGCACGCCCACCGGCAGCATGATGATGGCGACGAGCGCGCTTCTAAAATGCAGGAGGAAGACGACGCACACCAGCGCGACGATGACGCTCTCCTCGACGAGCGTGCTGCGCAAAGTCTCGATCGCCGCGTGGATCAGCTGCGAACGGTCGTAGACGGGGACAATTTCGACGCCCTTGGGCAGGCTCGGCGCAATCTGCGCCAGCGCCGCCCTGATATTGTCGATGACCGTTAGCGCGTTTGCGCCATAGCGCTGCAACGCAATGCCGCTTGCGACCTCGCCCTCGCCGTTCAGCTCCGTGATCCCGCGTCGCTCGTCAGGGCCGAGTTCGATACGGGCGACGTCCTTCAGCAGCAGCGGCGTCCCCTCTCCGGCGCGCAGCACGATGTTTTCGAGATCGGCGATTCCCTTCAGATAGCCGCGCCCGCGAACGATGAACTCGAATTCCGAAAGTTCGACCGTCCGGCCGCCGACATCGGCGTTGTTGGCGCGGATGACCTCGCGAATCCTGGAGAGCGGAATATTGAGGGCGCGCAACCGGTTCGGATCGACGACGACATTGTATTGCTTGACGAAGCCGCCAACGCTCGCGACTTCGGCGACGCCCTCGGCTTTGGCGAGGCCATAGCGGAGCGTCCAGTCCTGGAGCGAGCGCAACTCCGCTAGCGTCATCTGCTTGGCGACGAGCGCATATTGATAGACCCAGCCGACGCCCGTGGCGTCGGGGCCGAGAACTGGCGTTGCGCTGGCCGGCAAGCGCTTGGTTGCGGCGCTAAGGTACTCGAGCACGCGACTGCGCGCCCAATAGACGTCGACACCGTCCTCGAAAATCACATAGACGAACGAGACGCCGAAGAAGGAAAAGCCACGGACCACTTTCGACCGCGGCACGGTGAGCATCGCGCTCGCGAGCGGATAGGTGACTTGGTCCTCGACCACCTGCGGCGCCTGGCCCGGATATTCCGTGTAGACGATCGCCTGCACGTCCGAGAGATCGGGAATGGCGTCGAGCGGCAAGGTTCGCACCGCGTAGACGCCCGTGGCGATCGCGAAGACGGTTCCGATGAAGATCAGCACAAGGTTGCGGGCTGACCACGCGATGAGCCGGCCGATCATTTGCCTGCCCCGCTCTGATCCAGCGTCTGCAGCGCCGCTTTGAGATTGCTCTCGGCGTCGATGAGGAAATTGGCTGAGGTCACGACACGGTCGCCTTCGCCGACGCCGCTGGTAATTTCCGCAAACCCGTCGCCGCGCCGGCCGATCTTGATTTCCCGCGGCTCGAACTGCCCCTCCTCCTTATCGAGGATCACGACCTGTCGCTTGCCCGCGTCGATGATGGCGCTGTCGGGGACCGCAAGAACCTTGTCGGTTCCACCGGCGGCGATCTCGACATCCGTGAACATGTCGCCGAGCAGCATGCCGCCGGGATTGGGAAGTTCGATGCGTACGCGCGCCGTGCGCGTTTCCGCGTTCAGATGCGGATAGACGACGGCGACGCGCCCCTCGAAAGGTCGGTCCGGGTACGACCGCGCACGAATGATGGCTGTCTGACCCGGCGCGACTGACGGAACATCCCGCTCGGGAATGTCGGCAAGGACCCAGACGACGCTGTGGTCGACGATACGGAAGAGCATCTCGCCCGGGGCCGCGCGCATGCCGGTCAAGGCGGCGCGTTCGATCACATGGCCGCCTTGCGGCGCGGGCCAGGTGATGACGCGGGGTACCTGACGGCTACGCGCAATGGTAGCGATCGTCGCTTCATCGAGGCCGAGGTTGACGAGGCGACGTTTGGCGCCTTCTATGCGTGCTGCGGCCCGCGAATTCAGCACCGCCACATATTCAGCAGCGACGCTGGAAAGGTCCGGCCCATAGACGCGCATGAGCGGCTGCCCTTTGCGCACATAATCGCCTTCCGCAATTTTCCCGACGGATTCGATAAAACCCTCGAAGCGCAATGAGACGACCGAAGTGCGCCGCGGGTCGAACTCAACGCGGCCGGAGGCGCGAATCGGAACGGTCAGTGTCCGCCGCTCGACAGGCTCCGAGCGGACGCCCGTTTTCTGCATTTTTCCGGGACTGAGCGTGACCGTCGAGGCGTCCTGAGACTCATCGGCGTAAACGGGGACATAATCCATCCCCATCGCGTCCTTCTTGGGAACCGGCGATGTGTCGGGCAGGCCCATCGGGTTGCGGTAGTAGCGGATGCGGCGACTTGAGGTTGGGTTCGGCGTGGGCGCCGCCGGCTTGTCTTCGAAAGCGACGTCTTCGCTCGCGCGAACGCCGATATAAGCCTTTCCTGCATCGTTCTTCTTCGGGGCAATGGAAAAGAAAGGGCCGTCGGGATCGCGATAATAAATGATCGGACCGGTTCCGACGTGCGCATGCGTTTCGGTAGTTGCTTTGCTACCCGACCAGTTGGCGCGCCACAGCAGCACTAATCCAGCGCCACTCAGCGCCACCAGTGCGAGGGCAGTAACGAGAACGATTTGAGCGCGTTTCATAGGGAGCCTCCCGCGAGGCGTTCGAGGTCGGCGTATTTGCTCTGCTCCTCGACCTTGTAGGCGAGGAGCTCCAATTCGATCGCGCGAAGGCGACGTTCCGATTCGAGAAGCGTCGCCAGGTCAGTCGTTCCCGCATCGAATCCCTTGCTCGCGGTTTCCACCGATAGTCGCGCGGGCGGCAGCTGCCGCTGCTCGAATATCTTGATGGCCTTGCGAATGGCTTCCAGGCGAAACCAAGCCTCGGCGACGTCGCCGTCAAGCCGGATGCGGAGCGCCTCGTTGCGCGCCTGCGCCGCGCCGAGACTGGCGCTCGCCGCGCGCTGCTCGGCGTCTTTCGCTTCATATTGCAGCGGCACCTTGAACCCGAGCAGGAACTGGCCGCTGTTTTCCCCTGTCGGCCGCTGCACGAAGGTCGCGCCGGCGGTAATGTCCGGATAGTAGTTGAGGTCGGTCAGCTCCTTGGCGCCCGTGGCGGCGCGCACCTGAGCATGCGTCGCCGCAAGTTGCGGGTTTGACGACCGGGCGAGGTCCTGAACGCCGGCGAGGGTGAGCTTCGTCTTCAGCGGCCGGAAACCCTTGGGAGAAGCGAGCGGCGCAAGGGCCGCGCGGCCGATCAGCGCGTTCAATCGAGCCGCCGCCAATTTGGCGTCTCCCTCTCGTCGGGCGACATCGGCAGCGGCATTGGCTGCTTCGATCTCCGCCTTGATGACTTCCTGCTGATCGACCGAACTCGCGCCATAGCGCAGGCGAAGCAGCGCTAGCAGGTCGTCGACGCGCTGCTTCAGCGACTTCGAGAGGTCAACGGCACGCTGGGCGGCGCCATATAGGGCATAGGCCGTCTTCACGCGCGCGACGAGATCGACCTCGATCGCCTCGCTCTGACGCCGAGCCACGTCGGCGTCCGCCTGGGCAATGCCCTTTTCCAGATCGGTCTTCCCCCACAGTCTGAATTGCTGCTCGACGCCGATCCAGCGCTGGCCAACGCCGCGGCTATTCACGTCCCACGCCTGGAGAGTGACCGTGGGGTCAGGCTGGACGCCCGCGGCGCCGACGCGATGCGCCGCGGCGTCCGCGTCGAGGACAGACGCCGCAAGCTCCGGGCTCAGCCGCCGGGCCAGCGCCACAACGCTTTCGACCGTCGCGCCCGGCATCTCCCTTTCGCCCGCTGAAACAGGCCACACGGTCAGGCCCGCAACGACTGCGGTCACAGCCAAGAAGGCAAGACGGCATAGGCGCTTCATGGCGTCGCCTGTAGCACCAGGCGACTTTGCAGCGTTTCGCTCTCCCCCTGGACCTTCGCCGCCAGCGAGATGCGCCAGCGCCCCTCGTCGGTTAGATCGACCTTGAAGCGATAGACGCCGGGCTCCGCGCTCGGCGCTTGTTCGATCGCGCTTGTCATGGCCTCCATATCGTCCGGCGCCATATCGAGCCGCGTCGCGAAAATCAGGGCGTCCGGCACGGGCTTTCCGTCCGGCTTATGGATGAGGCGGACGGCGGCCACCGTCTGGCCTTTCTTGAGTTTCGCATCGACCAGCTTGAATTCGTAGTCGGCTATGGCGGCTTGGGCATTAGTAGCGCCGACCAGGCCGAGCGCCAGCAGCGCCCAGCAGGCCATCCGCAAATTTGTGGGAGGCATCCGAAATACTCCCGCTTCCCTTTGGAAGAGTCGCTACGTGGAATAGGGCCATTGTCACGAACCTGGGGGAGATCGTGAGGATACGGCCGGGCCGGGCGAGCAAGGCCTGATTATCCGAAGCGGCGCGGACGAAGTCCGTCGCATCGCTTTTGAGACAAACAGCTTGCCATACCCCCAGTTAAGGCGCTTGCAGCTTTAGGAGATTGGAGGCCGAAGGTCGGGAGAACCCGAGAGGCCGCGACGCATCGCGTCGTCGCGGGGTTGAGGCAAAAAATCGACCCCTGCGGCGACTGACGGCGCTATGGAGAAAGTCGGCGCCAGCTGAACGGCCCCGCAAAGGAGAGAGTCGCAGTGCCTCGGTATCGGCGCATGGTCGCTATGGCTATCTGGACAGTCGTCTGTCGCGGTCATCCCAGCGCAAGAATGCGCCGAGGGCGCAGCAAAGCCCGACGCCGCGCCCGTCAAAGCCGCGACAATCGTAAGGACGGAGACTAGATAGCGTAACCAGCTTAGCTTCATTGTCATTCTCTGGAACAATGGATAGCACGACAAGCTACTGCCTGTAAGGGCCTTTCGCTGCCCAAGATCGCGTCAGGCTGACCCGTGTTTAAGCCGGGACCCGCGACTCTCGACGGCGCCCATAATGAAGAAGGCCCGCCAGATTAATCCGGCGAGCCCTCGCTTTGCGTTCAGAGACTAATTAGCCTCTATTCTCTTCGACCGGTCAACGGTTGCAATTCCAGACCCAGCCTCGTGCGACGTCCCAATCCCAGCAGACGTTATGCACATGGGCGGGCTCACCTGATGAACCGCTCCAGTCTCGGTGCTGATGTCGCCAGTGTCCGCCGATGTGTTGCATGGCGCTATGTTCGCGATGCTCTTCGCTTTGCGCCATGGCGGGTAGACTTGTCGCGAGCAACGCCGCGGCGATCAAGAGTGAGAATTTAGGCATTTTTAACTCCTTTCAGGCTTGTCAGCCTGCGGTAAACCATGCGCCGTTCGGCGCTCCGAATTGCACTTTGAGTTCGATTGTTGCATCCGGCCACGCGAGCGCTCGCACCCGCCAACTCGGCACGTTCTTTGATTCGGATGCTAGTGAAGCGCGCGCCCTTCAGGCGATCGGCGGCCGAAGGTCCGGCGACCTTAAAAGCCCACGAAGCCTCAACTCTTCACGCGAATACGCCAATCGCGAGAACGCCGCAGAAACCGGCGATAGCGCGATGGATGACGGCGGCAACTGCCACGCCCCGCAGAGGAGCGGGTCGCAATCAATCGGGATCACAGCATCGCCGTGACCGTCCGGACAGTCATCCATGACCATCTGCGCGCAGGAATGAGCGCTGGGCGCGGCGTAAGAAGCGCCTATCGCGCCAATCAAAGCCGCCGCGATGATAAGCGTGGAGATGAACAGACGCAGCCAGCGCAGGATCACGGCGCTCCCCAACTGACGAATTTTAGCGACGCGCGCGACCACAAAACAATTCCCCCTCCCACGCTTCTTATCAGGTAATCATTGCGTGCGAAAGATCCAGAGGGGGCGCGGATGACGTCTGTCACGCTGCGCTTAATTGTTATAATGCGGTGCTTTAGGTGCTTCGCTGCATCTTATTCGCCAATCAATTTTTCAAGAATCGGTCGAATGTCCTAGAAAAGTCGCGAAGACGATACTTCGTAAGTCTCAAATAAGGTGCAACAAACGCGATCAGATTTTCAAATAAAATACACGTTATCAAATTGAGCGCATGGTTAAGCTATTGAAATGGTTGAATCCAGAATCTTGCAATTAAGTGGAGCGTGACAGGCTCATGAGTGCCGTTTCGAAACAAAATCGAGGGCTCTTGAACGAAATGCTCGCCGAATCAGCTCAAGTTCTCGATACTGCATCGGTTGATGCCGCTCTCCGGAGAAGGGCTATTCAATGCGGCCTTGCATCGCGGCGACATGTTCATGGCGACGGTGCGGCCTTTACGCCAGCTCGGGTGAATTGTCGGAGCAATATGATTAGACAACCGGCGCGCAAACAATAGCCAAAAATCTGGTCTGGAGCTATGCGGCTTATCACTGCCGTCGCCAGCAGAAAGGCGGCCGCTCGCTTTTCCCCACCTTAATGATGACGCTGGCGTCCTTGCTGGAGGCGCGCCAGTCTCCCACAGCTCGCCCAACGCGACGCTCTGGCAGCGACGGCCACCGAATTCGATCGCTCGGAATGCCTATCTGATTCAGCATAAAGCCGCGATCCCCTCCCGGGACGACCAATTAGCTTAAGCTAGGGCGTTGCGCAGGATGCGTGCGGTAACAAGCGCCTCCCTAATCGGATGATCTTTGCCCACCTCGCGAGGACGTCGTTGTTTGAGCCTAAGGCCATGGAGAGGTTGCAGGCCAACAATTTTTAGTTCTTACATTTCCACACCCATCCAACTCCGGGGTTCCACTCCCAACAAACGTTATGCACGTGGCGACCTTCCTGCTGACTCCAATCTCTGTGCATGTGCCGAAAGTGCCCGCCAATATCTTGGTCGGTGCCTCGCGCGCTGTTCTGTGCCATCGCTGGAAAGCCTGTGGCTGCGAGAAAAGATGCAGCGGTCCAAAGAGCGAGCTTACGCATTAGGTCCTCCGCTCATTTTGCTTCGCCCGGAAGCAGCCTCCTTGTGAGGGCTTGGGCGTCAACATCACCTTAGATGGGTCTCTCGGGTCGGACTCACAAGAGCGGCAAAAGTGAGTGTCTGCGGCCTTATCTCTCCTACCCGATGACATAGAAGGGACACGCCTGACCGCCTGTAGGCTACTCAGCAACAAGGGGTGTCCCGGTGGCTTGCTTGTGTCCCCATCATTCATCGGCGCCTGTATTTGAACGAACGCTACACGCTCGGGTTTAACCACGCCACGCCGCTTTCAAGGCCCACTCCATGAACAACAACGATACCCGCTCAGGCAATGGCTCGGATCCCGCGATGGGATCCGACCATGCGCGATTAGCAGCTTGCGTGCCTCCGCGTTGACCCTCTTGACCACGCCTTCGCCGGACGCCTGTTGGGCGGTTTCAGCGACGAGCCGCTGTCGCACCGTCTCGCCTGCGCCAAGGAGGGACCCCCTAGCGTCAGGCGAGCGCGACCAGTACGGCGATACGCGGATGTTGCGTGGTCACAAGCGTTACAGAAAAACCGGTCTGTTCTGGGTTTTGACAGGCGCCAAACCGAATAGGCGCATGGCGCCCACGGCGGCATACGGAGCGTCCGCAGGCCAGGAACGATCCGCAATCGCGATCCGCGGTATGATCGCAAGATGGAGGAGCGTTGTAGAGAGCCGGCGGCAATCGACGTCATCACGGCGGACTCTCGATTTTCGTCCTATGCGGATGTTGACGATTCTCGCGACCCCGCCGCTATGGTCGCATTGAATCTCGATTTCATCGCCCCCACGGAGCGAGGCGAGATAGGCGGCGTCCGTAACCGGGATGTTTTGTATCGTCATCGCCGGCGTGCGGATTCGATGGATGGCTCCATGGGCGACGGTAATGCGAGTCGCGGGAAGATCGACCTTTCGAACAACCACCCGCACCCATGGCGCTCCTGTAGAGGCCGCCTCGGTTGGCCGCAGCTTATCGATGCGTTTCACCCTCGTCGCGTCAGTCGGGCTCAGGGTCACATAGCATCCGCCATGACCAGCTTCCTGCTGCTGGGCGAGACCGGGAAAGGACGTCGCCGCCACGGCCGCGCCTCACAACGCCATTACTTCGTTATTTTTATTCGTCTCCCGTGAAGAATGCGCTTGAAGCTGCGGACAGGGCTTCGCCATAGGCTGAGAAGAGCGCGTCGATGAAGGCGCGCAAAAACTTCAGCCAGGCCAGCAGGCGTCTGAAGTTGTAGCCGGCGGCGGCCAGCACCGCGTTGGCGGCGTCGCCTATGGCGTGGGCGAGGAAGTTTCGGCCCATGCGGTGGTCGGTCTTGGCGTGGCCGATCACCGGCTCGACAGCGGAGCGGCGCTTCATCTCGCGCTTGATCGCCTTGGTCATGCGCCGTTTCTGGCCGGCGATGAACACTCGGAACTTGCGCTCTGGCGGGGCATTGTGGCCGCGGTAGCCGCGGTCGGCGAGAATGCGCTGCATCGGCGCGCCGATCATTTGCTCCATCTCGGGGATGACCGTCGCCAGCGTGTGGCCGTCGTAAGGCGCGCCCGGCAGCGCCTTGGCGTGAACGATGAACTGCCCGCCCTTCGAGCGATGCAGCGTCGTCGCCACCGACACCTTCACGCCAAACTCATAGGGCTTGTGGGCCTTGCCCTTGCCGATGCATTCCACCTCCGGCGCATGCAGGCTGTAGACCTTCTTGCCCCTCTGGTTCTGGCGCTGCTCGCGCACGCGCTCGGCCAGCCACAATGGGCGGCGAAAGACATCGATGAGCGCCTCGTTTCCCTTTGCCTTGCGGGCGATGTCGCGCATGACGCGGCCAAGGAATGTTTTGATCTTGCGCAGCGCCTTGTTCGCCCGCTTGTGCTGTTTGGCGTGCTTGTAGCGCTGATGGTCGATGAGCGCGTATTTGCCGATTCGCTCATAGGACTGGCGCAGCGCGACGCCATGCTTTTTGGCGAGCCGCACAAGCCTCTCTCGCGCGCGGTGCATGAGCTTCGCGTCGGTGGGGAAGGCGACGGCCTTCTCCTGCACCGTCGTGTCGACGATCACCTTGGTGAAGTCGGCGGGCTTCGCTGCGCCGGTGCGAGTCGCGACGGACAGGCTCTCCTGCAATAGCGCCGCGAGCTTCTCCTCGCCCATGCGTTGGCGCCAGCGGGTGATCGACGAGCGGTCGAACGGCAGCCGATGGGCGAAAAACTCCTCGCCGCAGAACAGCTGATAATAGGGGTTTTCCAGCCAGCGGTCGCACAAAACCTCGTCGGAGAGGTCGTGCATGTGCTTCAAAATCGCGAGGCCGGCCATGAGCCGCGTCGGCAGCGGCGGCTGGCCGGGACCGTCGGAATAAACCGCGCCGAAGCGCTGCTCGAGAAAGCCCCAGTCGATCGCCGCGGCGAGCTTTACGAGCGGATGCGCCCTGTCGACGATCTGATCGAGCCGCGCCCGGAAAAGATCGCTCTGCCCGCTGTCGCGTCGCTCCTTCGGCCGCATCGAAAGCGTCTCCCTTTTCGATCCCGAAAAGGAGAGAATCACGCCATGCCGCCCAGATCAAATCGCCGGAAAACAGACCGAAAGCACCCGCTTTCTTGCAAAAAACGATACTTTTCCAATACGGAAAACAGTGTCTCAACAGCGCCTTATGGATAGTTCACGGGTGACTTATTCCGGTGCTCCGCTTATTTGCGCCCCAGAGGACGACCTTCTGTCGTCTGCGCGTCTGCTGAAAAAAAATAAAAACGCCACGATCTCGGCGGTCGCGGAAAAGCCAGGCCACCTCCGACGTCTCGACGTCGGGCTTCTGCGCCCTACTGCTGCAAGTTAGGCGATTGGCGGCCGAAAGTCTGGGGGGCCAGAAAGACCGTGGGGCTCAAGTTCGTCGCGTAGCCTGAGCGGCCGCACGAATCATCATCGTCGAGGAAACTATGATCTCGGCTGGCGGCAGGATGGTTTGCATCAGGCCGCAGTTCAGCGCCGCACCGACCAGCGGGTCGGCGTTTTCGCCGTTTATCCCCTTGAGGCAATCATCCATGTCCACCGTCGTCACGCCGACCCTTCGCCAAGGCGGCCAACAGGGCAAAAAATGAGAAGCGCACGCGTGCTCATCTCCAATGCGGGCTCTCGGTTATCGGAGCGCCGGACCTCGTCTCCAGGCTTCTTCGTCACTCCCTTCGGATCCACGCCGCCCTATCTCTCGCTCCAAGTAACGCCGCCGCCAAGTCCTGTGACGCCCGGCGACGGCGACGCCATCCGGAGGAGGCAGCCACATGCGAAAACTCGTCCTCTTGACATTAGCGGCGCTATTCTTCGCTGCGCCGGCAGCACAAGCCCAACGCGCCGGCCCGTTCCCTGGTAGCGGGAACCTGCAGAATTACGGCGCGCACTGGCGCTATCAGCACCGCGATTGGAGCCGGCCTTGGCGTCCCCTCAACCCCGGCGTCTGCTGGGAATGGAACGATTATATGGGCCAGTGGGAGTGGCAGTGCTAGATAACACAACCTAAGCAGGGATTTCTGGTCCCTGCTTAGATTTTGTTGGTCGAGCAGGTTTTTGGTCAGAAAATCGAGCCTAAGCTTTTCCAAATGCTGCATAGCTGCCGAGGGACCATTCGCTGAAGATCGGCGCTAGGGCGGCTGGCGAGTTGACAGGACTTCGTCGCCCTCTGAAACTTTCGGGGAAAGACCCTTTAAACTGGCCGCTTCGATGAATCGAGAAGTCAATGACGCCCGACCGACCGGACGCGTGATCGCGGTGCACGGGTCGGTGATAGACCTGCGGTTCTCGCCCGAGCATCTTCCGATCATAAACGAAGCGGTGTCCATCCAATGGGACCTTGGCGCTCCCGTTATTGCGGAAGTCCAGCAGCATCTAAATGCGAGCACCGTTCGCGCCGTCGCATTAGAGAATACGGCGGGCCTGAAGCGCGGGACCCCCGCACGCGCTCTGAGCTCTCCAATCCAAGTGCCCGTCGGAACCCCCGTGCTCGGAAGGCTCCTCGGCGCTTTGGGCGAGCCCGCTGACAATGGGCCGGCTTTCCCACTCGATATTGAACGACGCCCCATTCATAGGGCTCCTCCAGAAATTTCCAGGCGCGGGAGCAGCCTGGAGATTTTCCGCACTGGCATTAAAGCCATTGATCTCCTTGCCCCACTGGTAAAGGGCGGCAAGGCGGCGATGTTCGGCGGCGCAGGAGTTGGCAAGACAGTCTTGATCATGGAGCTTATACGAACGACTGTCGAGCTGCATTCTGGCATCTCGGTATTCGGCGGCATTGGCGAGCGCTCGCGCGAAGGCCATGAGCTACTCCTGGAACTTGGCCAATCTGGCGTGCTGAAACAGACTGCGCTCGTGTTCGGGCAGATGAACGAACCGCCCGGAGCGCGTTGGCGCGCCGGACTCACTGCGCTCGCCATCGCCGAGTATTTCCGAGACACCGCCCATGAAAACGTTCTGCTTCTCGTCGACAATGTATATCGTCTAGTCCAAGCAGGAGGAGAAGTTTCTGGGCTGCTCGGGCGGCTTCCTTCCCGCGTCGGCTACCAACCGACGTTGTCGACTGAGATTGCTGAATTCGAAGAGCGAATCGCTTCGGTTGCTGGGGCCGCCATTACATCGATCCAAGCCGTCTATGTGCCAGCAGACGATTTTACCGATCCGGCTGTCGCGGAAATATTTAGCCACCTGGACTCTTCCATTGTTCTTTCCCGCGACATGGCGAGCGAGGGAATGTACCCGGCGATAGATCCTTTAGCCTCCACCTCGAGCCTCCTTGACCCCAGGTTGGTTGGCGACGTCCATTACAGAACCGCGCAGGATGTCCGCAGCGCGATTGCACATTACCGTGAGCTTCAGGAGATTATCGCTCTGCTCGGTATCGAAGAGCTAAGCGCGTCTGATCGCAGCACGGTCAAAAGAGCCCGCCGTCTCATGCGTTTTCTAACCCAACCGTTTCTCGCCACGGTGAGTTTTACCGGAATGCCTGGCCGATCGATTGAGCTTGAGGCGACGCTTGCTGGATGTCGCGCAATCCTAAAGGGCGAGACCGATGACTGGGCTGAAAGCTCACTCTACATGGTGGGCGATATCACAGAGGCGCGTGGGAAAGAGGCGACAATGAGAAGCGCAAAATGAAACTCAACGTTTACACCCCGCTTGCAACCGTCTTGGATGGTTGGGATGTCGCTTATCTTCGCGCCGAGGATGAATCAGGCGCGTTTGGCGTTTTGCCCGGTCACGCTGACTTCCTTACAGCGCTCACGGTTTCGGTCGTAAGTTGGCGGGACTCTAAGGGAACTGAGCATCACGCGGCGGTGCGTGGGGGAATCTTGGAGGTGCGCGGGGGAGATGAGGTTACGATCGCCACAAAGGAAGCCGTGCAATCCGACGATTTGGTCACGCTAGAAGCAGAAGTGCTCAGCGCTTTCCGCCGAGCGCAAGAAGAAGACAAAGCCGCTCGCATCGACGCCCAACGGCTATACCTCGCAGCGATTAGACAGATTTGCTGCTTTCTAAGGGCTGAGGGCGGAAAGGGCGCGCGGTTGCATGAATGAGGGGAAGCGAAAGAACCACGACCATCTTGAAGAAGCTGTCAGATTACGGCGGGGCCGACGCGCGCTTGGCCAACAAGAAGGGGAGCGCCCGATTGGACGCAACCTCGCGCTTATCGGCGCTTTGGGCTGGACAATCGTGACGCCCACATTGATCGGCGTCTTTGTTGGGCGCTGGCTCGACGGCCGTCTCGCTTCCGGCATCTTCTGGACCTTGAGTCTGCTCGCAATCGGCCTCGCGCTCGGATGCGCGCTAGCGTGGAAAAGGATGCAAAGCGAATGACTCCGGAGGTTATTTCTATTGCTTTTCCCGCAGCAGTCGCAGCCATATCGGGCTTCGTCTTTGGGCTCGCTTATTTCGCGGCAATGCGTGCAACGGTGGCGCGCATTGTCGCGGGCTCGGGCTGGATGGTCCCTACCACCCTTACGGCGGCCCGAATAATCGCCGTGACGATCCTGCTGTTCTTCATGGCGCGCCTTGGGGCCGCGCCCTTACTCGCCACCTTTGTCGGCCTCCTTATTGCTCGCCAGTTTGCGCTGCAACAGCGAAGAGGCCGATGATATGGCCCTTACTCGGCAAAGCGCACTCTATCTTTTGCGTAGCTTTGTACAAGGGCGAGCGCGAATTTGCTTCGCTTTTGCCGTGGCCTTCCTCTTAATGTTCCAGACTGGGAGCTTTTCCCAGCAGGCCAGCTTCGGAGAATGTTTCGGCCCAAATCTGCAACATCGCATAGAAGCGTGCGGCAGTATTATCGCCGGGCGGCGTGAGAGCAAAAGCAACCGGATTGCGGCGTACCTAAATCGCGGCGAAGCTTATCGCGCGGCGGGAGACCTCGACCGCGCCATCGCCGATGTGGAACACGCGCTGCAACTTGACCCGAAATCGGCTCAGGCCTACGCCGACAGGGCGGCCTTGTTTTATGACAAGGGCGCCCGTGAGCGCGCCATCACGGACTACACCCAGGCGTTAGCGTTTCAACCGCGCTTCGTCCTTGCGCTCCTGCGCCGAGCAGAGGCTTTTCGGGCCGGAAAGCAATGGGACGCCGCCATCGCCGACTATCGGCGGGTTCTCGACATCGATCCTACACAGGTCGAAGCTTACGTTGGCCGCGGCGACGCTTATCTTGCCAAGGGCGACGTCGACCGGGCGCTTTCTGACGTCACCGAGGCCATCGGGCGGGCTCCAAAATCGGCTGAGCTTTACTGGAAGCGTGGGACGCTCTTTCGCTCGAAGGGAGAACTCGACAACGCCCTGCGGGACTTTTCGGAGGCCATCCAGCTCAATCCGGAACTTCTTCAAGCCCGCGTCGACCGCGCCGATATGTATCGCGCGCAAGGTAATTTGCCGCTCGCCCGGCAGGATCTCGAGGCTGCGCTCAGAGTTGATCCTGAATTTCGCCCGGCCATTGAGGCGTCTGCAACGCTTTCTAAGCTCGTCGAAGCACAGAAAGCTGTCCGACCGCCGGCTCGAAAACATTCCCCCCTCGAGAGCGCGGTTATTTTCCAGATCGGACCGGTTCCCATCACCCGCCCAGTCGTGACGACATGGGCGATCATGCTGGCGCTCTCCATCGGCTCGTGGCTTGTAACGCGCAGCTTGCCTTCCGTGCCCGATAGGCGCGCGGCGGTGCTGGAGCTCATCGTCATTGGCGTCATGCGGCAAATCGAGGACGTGCTGCAGAAAGACCCCAGACCCTACCTCTCTCTGCTCGGGACCCTGTTCATATTCCTCGTGGCTGCCAATCTATCCTCTCTGATCCCGGGGGCCGAAGCGCCGACAAGCAAGCTGGAAACGCCGGCGGCGCTTGCTCTCATCGTGTTCTTTTCGGTGCATTACTTCGGGATCAGGAGCCGAGGACTGCTCAAGTATCTTGCAAGTTTCGCCGAGCCAAAACTCATCATGTTGCCCCTCAATATCGTCTCCGAAGTGACGCGCACCTTCTCGCTCATGGTGCGACTGTTCGGCAATGTGATGAGCGGTGAGTTCATGATCGCCCTCGTTGTATCGCTTGCCGGGCTTTTCGTGCCAGTGCCGCTCATGTTGCTGGAAGGGCTGCTTGGGATCATTCAGGCGTATATCTTCACCGTTCTCGCGACTGTTTTTATCGGCGCCGCGATCGGTAGCATTGAGAAAGGCTAAGGAGGCTCTATGGACCCGAAAATCATCAGCATCATCGGCGCCTCAATCGCTGTTTCCATGGGGGCAGTAGGCCCCGCCTTGGCTGAAGGGCGAGCGGTCGCGGCGGCAATGGAAGCGATCGCCCGACAGCCCGAAGCGGCCGGGGTCATTTCGCGGACGCTTTTCGTCGGCCTCGCGATGATCGAAACAATGGCGATCTATTGCCTTGTCATCGCACTGCTGCTGCTGTTCGCCAATCCCTACGCAGGATAATCCATGACCTTCGATTGGTGGACGCTCGGCCTGCAGACGATAAACTTCGCCATCCTCGTGTGGCTGCTCCATCGCCTTTTGTACAAGCCGACGCTCAATATGATTGATGCGCGGCGGCAGGAAATGGAGAAACAGGCTTCGGAGGCGAGCGCAGCGGAAGAAGAGGCAAAGAGACTGCTCGCTGCGGCGGAAGCGGAGCGAACCGCCATCCTTGGCGAACGGGAAGCCCTGTTAAAAAAGGCCTCGGCCACGGCTGAGCAGGCTGCCCAGGCAAGACGGGAACAAGCCGAACGCGACGCCGAGACTCTTCTTGAAGAGGGGCGTAAAACGCTCGCGGATGAGCGCGCGCAAGCGGCTTTAGCCGCCCGGAGCCTATCGCTTGATTTAACGGACGAGGTTACAAAGCGTCTCCTAGGCGAGATGCCCACTGAGGTGAGAACAGAACCCTGGTTTGAAAAACTAGAGGGACGGCTCGCTTCTCTTTCTAAGACGGAAAGAGCGGCGCTCGTCGATAATGAGCAGGGGGGCGACCCTGCTGTCACGATCAGCATCCCTATGCCTGTCGACGACAACACCAAAGAGATTTGGCGCGCGCGGCTTCGTAAGTTGCTCGGAGAACAGGTCGGCCTTGAATTCGATGTGGACCCCAACCTCATCGCCGGCGCCGAACTCCATTTCCGTAACGCGACTTTGGGCTATTCGTGGCGAAGCGCTTTCGGCGCGATTCGATCGGAGCTAACCAGGACATGACCGAGCTTTCGGCGGATTTGCGTGATTGGGCGGACATCAGCCGCGCCAAAATCCGGCAGATCGAACTGGAGCCACGGCTCGAGCAAATCGGCCGTGTCGAAAAGGTCGGCGACGGAGTCGCCACGGTCTCAGGGCTGCCGCACACGCGCCTCGATGAACTTCTGATTTTTGAGGGCGGCGTACGCGGGCTGGCAGTGGACCTCGGTGAAGACCTGATAGGCTGCATGCTGCTCGGCGACATGGGTCGTATCGCCTCGGGCGGAATCGTCCGCGGAACCGGAGAGGTCGCACGCACGCCTGTCGGTTATTCGCTTCTCGGCCGCATGGTCGACGCCCTTGGCGCCCCGCTCGATGACAAGGGCCCCATCCCCGATACTTCGACAGCGCCGACCGAGCGGCCGGCTCCGACCATCATTGACCGCGCCCTGGTCACCCGTCCCCTCGCGACTGGAATATTGGCGATCGACGCGATGATCCCGATAGGGCGAGGACAGCGCGAGCTCATTATCGGCGACCGCGGCACGGGGAAGACGGCGATTGCGGTCGATTCGATGATAAACCAACGCAATAGCGACGTGCTGTGCATCTATGCGTCGATCGGACAAAAAGCCTCATCGGTTGCGCAGGTTGTCGACGCCCTTCGACGCTACGGCGCGCCGGAACGCTGTCTGTTTGTCGTGGGCGAAGCTAATTCCCCTCCTGGTCTCCAGTGGCTCACGCCATATTCCGCCTGCACGATGGCCGAATATTTTGTCGAGCGGGGGCACGATGTGTTGCTTGTGATCGACGACCTCACAAAGCATGCGGCGGCCTACCGGCAGATCTCACTCTTGCTGCGGCGGCCGCCTGGCCGCGAGGCCTACCCTGGAGACGTTTTCTACATTCATTCCCGGCTTCTCGAGCGGGCGGCCAGGCTTGCGCCGGAGCGTGGGGGCGGCTCCTTGACGGCCTTGCCGATCGCCGAGACTCAGGCCGGCAACATCAGCGCCTATATCCCCACAAACCTCATCTCGATTACCGACGGGCAGATCTATCTTGATCCACGTCTGTTTTACGAAGACCAAAAGCCCGCCGTCGATATTGGCAAAAGCGTTTCCCGCGTGGGGGGCAAGACCCAGGCCCCCGTACTCAAAGGGCTGTCAGCAAGCTTGCGGCTCGAATACGCCCAGTTTTTAGAGCTCGAGGTCTTCACCCGCTTTGGCACAATGGTGGATGAGCGGACCCGAAAGACGATTGAACACGGGCGAAGAATCCGCGCCGTGCTCGCGCAGGCTCAGTTTGCGCCATTAGCGCTCGGCGAAGAAGTGGCGCTGCTTTTAGCCTTGAACGCTGGCGTTCTGGACAAACTAAAGCCTGAGGAAGTCAAAAAATTCCGAAGCCGCTTGGGGCCTTGGTTGGCTCAGCATTGCCCAGAAGCACTATCGCTAGATGAGAGGTCTGAGGCTCTGTCAGAAGATCTGCGCAATCGCCTGCACCATGTGCTGGAATTATTAGCCAGCGCTCCTGAGCGACAGGATGAGCAGTAATGCGGCTCGCTGAGATCCAGGCGCACATCGGCAGCATCCACGAGTTGAGCGAGATCGTTGGGGCGATGCGCTCGCTCGCGGGAATGAGGCTGCAAGAAACCCTACGCGCGCTTCCCGCCGCAGCGCGCTACACGGAAGCCGTCGCCGCAGCATTGGCCAGCACTCTGCCGCTCATGCCGGAGCCGGCCGCCGAGAGGCAAGAGGGACACGGGAAGAAGGCCACGGTCCTCTATATGGCGGAGCATAGTTTTGTTGGGAGCTTCAATACGCGGCTCCTCGAGGCTGCCGAAGGGGTGCTCGCTCCAGCAGACTTGCTGTTCGTGTTGGGATCGCGCGGCGCGTCGCTCGTGACAGAGCGGGGCAGAGAAATGGCCTGGAACGCGCCGATGGCGACGCGTCTAACCGGCGCGCCGGAAGTCATCTTTCGGCTGGTCAATAAACTATACACTTTGATTGTAAATGGTGAAATATCGCGGGTTGAAGCCGTATACGCACGCCACCGCCAGGGAGGCGCGCCTGCGATTGAAACACGTTTGGTGTTGCCTCTCGATCTGAAGGCGCTTGCGCCTAAGCAACCGCGCCAGCCGCCGCTTCTCAACTTGAAGCCGATCGCCCTGCATGAATCGCTGATGACCGAATATGTCTTCGCCATGCTCATGGAGGCGGCCGTCGAATCCATCGCAAGCGAGAATGCTGAACGTTTTGCGGCCATGGAATCAGCCCATGAAAACGTCGAGAAAAAGCTCCAACAGCTCAAGCAAGAGGAGGGCGTCGCGCGGCAAGGCGAAATAACGACCGAACTCCTGGAGCTGATCACCGGATCTGATGCGTTGGCAAAAAGCTAAACCGAGACCGCTGGCTCCGCTGAGCCAGCAATGATCATCATCGCTCAGTGGGAGGAGCCTTGCCATAAAGAAGGGCAAAAGCCTGCTCCTGGAAGGCGTCCCTGGCGTTATGGGAGGCTTCCAGCGATTTGGACACGAACTCGATCCAGCCCCGCTCCATCTTGCAGAAAAAGTTGTCCTCAGGAAGGGGGCCGGATCTTTGGTCTTCGACGACGCGGGCGAACTCACGAATACCAGGCATCCATGGGCAAAATTCTTCGGACAGAAGATAGCGGCTTGTCCGCATTGGATGCAGCCACTCGAGCATGGCGGCGCTCCAAGGAGTAGCCATCGCTTGGATGAGAGGGCTTACAAAGCTCGCATAGAGCAGCTCGTTTGTTTCAGAGACGCGTCGGGCAAAATCGAAATCCAATGTAGGCGCCGGATAACGAATATCCGACACCTTACGTCTTTCGAACGACACCTGGAACTGGGGCTTTCGGCAATCGCGGTCGCCTGTCGGGTTATGGATCTTCATTTCATAAAGGCCCGCCGGCAGCGTCTCGATTTCGGCTAGGCTCTCAAGAATGGCGCGATGCTCCAGTCGCGCGACTTTTGCCGAAACGAAGATGCCAAGATGCCCAATGTGAGGGTTCGTCAGATAAACGATTCGCTGTCCGGAACGCTCCAGATCTTCGGTCGTCTTGTAGACCGCAGATATCCACCCCAACGCCTGGTGAGGCGGCGTAATATTATCTCCATGCGAGGCAAAGACGATGAGCGGGTTTCTGATTCGGTGGAAATCCGCGTAGCAGCAATCGCACACCCGGAATTTTCCCCGCTCGATCTGGTTGCCGATGAAGAGATTTTCCACAATGGCGAGGATTTCGTCTCGTCCGAGGAAATAAAACCCGCTCCACCACCGTTCGAACGCCAAGAAGCGATCGCGTTCGCTGTCTATATGGACGAAAAGATTTGCATATTTTTGCCAGACAGCTTCCGGACGGAGGTTTTCAAAGTTTTGAACGAGCCACGCCCCATCAAATCGACCATCGCCGAGGTCGGATAGGAAATGCGGCAGCCAAGCGCCGCCGACCAGTCCTCCAGCCAAGCGCATTGGGTTGACGCCCTCTTCGCCGGCCCAATAAGACAGCGGCGACCCATTCAGCACCGCGGGGCCCACGAAGCCTTCGCAATCTGCGGAAAGCAAGGCGACTGCCCAGCCCGCTTGGCAATTGCCATAAAGCACCGGCGGTTTACCCGGGTGACGCTCTGCAACCTCTTCGGCGAAACGCCGCAAGGCGTGGAGAACGTCGGCGAGGGTCTGGCCGGGGCAAGGCTCAGGGAAAAAGGTCACGAAATAGGCAGGGCGCCCTTCATGCAACGCCATACCGATTTCGGAGTCGCGCTTCATGCCGCCAATCCCGGGACCGTGGCCCGCGCGCGGGTCGAGCAGGATCACGGGCGGCTTGGACGGATCGACGCACCGGTCGAAGCATGCGTCGCCGCTGCGGGTTATGCGCAACAAGGCGTAGCTAACTGGCCGATCGAAACGCCGCGCGTCGAGGAGCATTTCATAGTCAAAATCGAGCAGAGGCGGCTTTCCTGCCCGTTCATGAGCAATCATATTATCGGCGCGCTGTCGAAGCGTGTCCCAATACAGGATCGATCGCTCCCAGAAATCGATCTGATAGTGGACCGCGTCGCCGGATAGGCGGAGGAAAGCGTCGTTAATCTCGCCCAACCCTTCAAAAGCAAGTTGCCGCTTTTCTCCAGAGAGGGCTCGCGCGTCATCGCGGGGACCGCTCCCCAAGCGTAGGTCTGGGAGTGACGATTCTGTCTGCCTGCCCATTTGCCCCTGGCGTCCTGTGATGCGTCTTTAGAGAGAGGACCTAAAGACTTGGTCGCGCCGCAACGATTAGGAAAGAGTCGAGCCTAGCCGAGAAGGCGCTGGAGCCGCCGCATCCTGTGGAGATCGCCCCTACGCCGCCTCAAAGGCCCCTGTTACGCTGGACAGGGCGCCGGCGCCTCCGCAATAAAAAGGGATGCTTACCTGCCGCGTTTTTCTTCTTATCTGCTTCCTGGGCGGCCCGCTAGCCCTCAGCGGATGCGTGCTCGCGCCGCCGGAGATCGTCGAAGAACAGGCTAAACTGGCGACGACCGGCGCGACGTTCGAAACGCCTCAGGAATTGCGAGAGCTTCCCGAACTACCGCTTCGGCCAAGCTGGCAGGACATCCTTTTCCGGGCCTTTCTCGCCAATGGCGACCTCGAGTCGGCTTATTTCAACTGGAAAGGAGCGCTGATTCAGGTCAATCAAGCCGCCGCCTGGCCCAACAGCAGGGTGGCGCTCGGCTATAGCTACATGTTCTCGCGGGAGAACATGAAGGCCTGGGATCGCATGACCATCAGCGCCGGTTTCGACCCCTCGATGAATTTGCAGCTTCCGATAAAAGTGGAAGCCGCGGGGCGGGTGGCGTTCGAGGCGGCGCGAGAAACTGGCGAAAGGTTCAGAGTCGCGAAATTCGACCTTCAAAGGCGCGTCCTTAACGCCTATCTCGATCTCGCGCTCGCCGCCGAGCGAGCGCGTATCGAGCGAGACAATGTCAATCTCCTCAAGCAACTCTCGGCGTCCGCGGCAGCTCGCGCGCAAGCCGGCGCGCCGCTGCAGGACTTGTTGAAGGTAGAGACGGACTCGGAGTTGGCGAAGAACAACCTGCGCAACCTGGAAGCGGAGGTGCGTGCGGCGCGTAGCGTATTGAACGGCCTACTGGCGCGTGATGCTAATGCGCCGCTCGAGGTTTCCGGCTTGCCGCCGCCCCGCTCCGTCATTCGCGACGATGCGCGGCTGATTGCTATGGCGGTTGACCGCAATCCAGAGTTGGAGGCTCTCGCCCATCAGGTCGCTGGACGGCAAGACGCGGTAGAGGTGGCGCTTCTTGCCTATGTACCGGACATCAGCCCATCCTTCAGCGTCAACGGCAGCATTTCCCAGACGGTCGCCGCGATGGTGATGTTGCCGACCACGCTGCCGCAGATCCAGGCCGCCATTGACAACGCCGAAGCAATGGTTCGTTCCTCACAGGCCGTAATTCGCCAGACAGAGAAGGACCGAGCCGCCAGCTTCGTCGCCGCGCTTTATTTCATGCGCAACGCCGAACGTCAGACGAGTTTCTTCCACCGGCGTTTGACGCCTCTCGTCGAGCAATTGCTCAACAGTTCGCGTGAGGCATACGCCGCGGGCACTGTCGGCTTCGCCGATCTGATCGACAGCAAGCGGACGTATATCAACATCCGCCGGCTGGTCGCGGAAGCCCGAATCGAGCGCGAAAGGCGGCTCGCCGAACTCGAAGCCCTCGCCGGCGTCGACATTGAAACGCTGGGAAGGCCAGCGCTGATCGCAACGATCGAGCCTCCGCCCCTGCCACAATACAAGCCCTAGAAGCGAGCTTTGAACCCATGACGCGATATCTGAGCCTCGGAGGGGTGGCGGTTTTGCTGTTGGCGATGGTCGGCGCCGGCGTCGGAGCGGCGCAGGACCATAGCGGACATCAAATGCCGGGAATGAAAATGCCGCCGGCCGGCGCGGCGCCTCCGTCATCCGGTCCTGCCTTGCCTTCAGGATATGCGGAAGTCCAAATCGCCCCCGAAATCCAGCAACGGATTGGCGTCATGGTCGGGCGCGTCGAAAAGACGACCTTGGTGATGAACATCCGCACTGTCGGCATTGTCCGGCCCAATGAAACCAAGATAGCCCATATCCATCTGAAAACCGAGGGCTGGGTCGAGAAGCTGTTCATCTCCGTCACCGGGCAGAAAGTCAAAGCCGGAGATCCGATGCTTTCGATCTATAGCCCCGCCTTTTTCGCCGCACAACGTGAGTTCCTTGCCGCTCTGCAATACAGCCGGAGTTCCCCCTCTGAGGCGCAGCGGACGGTTGTGGAAACTACGCGCCAGCGCTTGGCCTTATGGGATGTTCCCAAATCGACGATCGATGAGCTGGAGCGAACCGGCAAGCCCAGCAAATCGCTCATCCTGCGTAGTCCGATCACGGGCACGATCCTCGAAAAGAAGGCCTTTCAAGGCCAATATGTGATGCCTCAAGCGGAACTTTATAACGTCGCCGACTTATCGACGGTTTGGGTGCAAGCAAAGATATTTGCTTATGAACTTCCCCACGTTGTCTTGGGGATGCCCGCCAAAGTGACATTCCCTTCGCTGGCAAATAGACCTTTCGACGGAAAGGTCGTTTTCATCGAGCCGGTCGTCGAAGAAGCGGCGCGCACCGTTCAGGTTCGCATCGAACTCAACAACCCCGACGGCGTCATCAAACCCGGCATGTTTGCCAATGTGCTGATTTCTCATGAAATGGGCGTCGGCCTAACCGTCGCGTCGTCGGCAATTATCCGCACGGGAGAGCGCGACATCGCTTTCAAGGTTGTGTCCGCCGATCGTTTCGTGCCGGTCGAGGTGAAAATTAGTCCGCTCGCCTTTGACGGCAGCTTCCAGGTCCTCGGAGGACTAAGCGCGGGGGAGGAAATCGTCACCTCGGCGAATTTCCTCATCGACTCGGAAAGCCGGCTACGAGCGGGCGGCGGGAGCATGGCCGGGATGCAGCATGGCGGAGGCGGCGAGCAAAATGCGCCCAAGCCGCCCGAACCGCCTGGGAGCGGCAATGCCGCGCCGCCAGCGCCCGACCACTCGACAATGGGCCACTGATCCGCTCGAGAAGGTTATCCGCAGCCAGACTCCAGGGGTCAGCGATGATTGCCCGCATAATCGAATTCAGCGCCCGCAACGCCTTCCTGATTCTCCTGATGGCGCTCGCGATTCTGGGGGCTGGGCTATGGGCGATCGTCAAGACGCCGCTTGACGCGCTGCCGGACGTTTCCGACGTGCAGGTGATCGTCGCCACGCAATGGGAGGACAGGAGTCCGAACATCATCGAGGACCAGATCACCTACCCCATCGTGACGCAGTTGTTGTCGACGTCGCATGTCAAAGCCGTCCGCGCCAGCAGCTTTTATGGCGAGTCGCTGGTCTATGTGATCTTCGAAGATGGCACGGATCTCTATTGGGCGCGCACCCGCGTGCTCGAATATCTCAGCGGCATGGCGGGCAAGCTGCCGCAGGGGGTTTCGCCCAAGCTCGGCCCCGACGCGACCGGCGTCGGTTGGGCGCTGGAATATGCGCTTATCGACAAAACTGGCAAACATTCGCTCGCTGACCTGCGCACGCTGCAGGACTGGCAGGTCCAATATCAGCTGCGCGCCGTTCCCGGCGTCGCCGAGGTCGCGCCGATCGGCGGTCTCGTTAAGCAATATCAAGTCACGGTCGACCCCGACAAGCTCCTCGCCTACAAGATCCCTATCAATAAGGTCGTCGACCAAGTCCGCCGCAGCAACCAGGAGGTCGGCGGGCGCGTGCTTGAGTTCACCGGCCGCGAATATATGGTCCGCGGCAGAGGCTATATTCAGACGCCCAGTGACATTGAAAACATCGCTGTCGGGGCGCAGTCCGATGGCACGCCCATTCTCGTTCGCGACATCGGTTTCGTCCAGATCGGTCCTGATATCCGTCGTGGCGTCGCCGACCTCAACGGGATGGGCGATGTCGCTGGCGGGATCGTCGTCGTTCGCTTTGGCGAGAGCGTCTACGGCGTGTTGAACCGCGTCAAAGAGGCGATCACGACCACCGTCCAGCCTTCTCTGCCGGAAGGCGTTGAACTTGTCATAACCTACGACCGATCCGAACTCATCACGCATTCGGTCAAGACGCTCCGCGATAGGCTGCTAGAGGAGAGCGCCATCGTCAGCCTTGTCTGCTTGGTCTTTCTATTTCATGTGCGCAGCGCGCTTGTCGCCATCATCACGCTGCCGCTCGCGGTGTTAATGGCTTTGGTGGCCATGCAATGGATCGGCCTCACGAGCAACATCATGAGCCTCGGCGGCATCGCCATCGCGATCGGCGCCATGGTCGACGCCGCCATTGTGATGATCGAGAATGCTCATAAACATATTGAACGCGAGGAGGCCAAGCCCCCCGCCGAGCGCCTGCCTCGCCTCGAAGTCATCATTGCGGCGGGTCGAGAGGTTGGCCCGTCGCTGTTTTTCTCGTTGCTGATCATCACTGTCAGCTTCCTGCCAGTCTTCGCCCTTCAGGATCAGGAAGGGCGAATGTTCAAGCCGCTCGCCTATACCAAATCCTTCAGCATGTTTTTCGCGGCGATGCTGTCGATCACGGTCACGCCGTTCCTGATGACCCTATTAATCCGCGGCCGAGTGCCGGCGGAGGAATCAAATCCGGTCAACCGGCTGCTGATATGGCTCTATCGCCCGGTCGCGCGGATAGCGCTCAAATTCCGCTATGGAATGGTGGTTGTGGCGCTGCTTGCGATCGCCTCGATCGTCCCGATCTACGCTACCCTCGGACGTGAGTTTATGCCGCCGCTATGGGAAGAGTCGCTCCTCTTCATGCCTGCGACGCTGCCGGGCTCGTCGATCCAGACCATGAAGCAAACCATCCAGGAGCAGGACAAGATCCTGATGAGCTTCCCGGAAGTGGCAAGCGTGTTCGCCAAGGCGGGTCGTTCCAACAGCGCAACCGACCCTGCGCCGCTGGAGATGGTCGAGACGGTCATCAACCTGAAGCCGGCGGATCAGTGGCGGGCCGGGATGACTCCAGAGAAACTAATTGCCGAGATGAATGCGGCGATGAAGGCGAGCGTGCCAGGTTTCTCCAACAGCTGGACGATGCCGATCAAGGCGCGGATCGACATGCTGTCGACCGGCATACGAACGCCCATTGGCGTCAAGGTCTATGGGCCAAAGCTCACCGAGATCGGCCGCATCCTGACCGAAGTCGAAGCGGCGGTTAAATCGGTGCCAGGAACGCGCAGCGCTTTTGCTGAGCGCGTGGCGCAGGGTTACTATTTGGACTTTGACATTAATCGTGCTGCAATTGCGCGCTACGGCCTCTCGGTGGCGGACGTGCAGGATGTCATCGTTGCGGCGGTCGGCGGTTCAAATTTGACGCAGACCATCGAAGGGCGGCAACGTTTCCCTGTGAACGTTCGCTACGGGCGTGAGTTGCGCGATGACCTCAACAAGCTTCGCCGCGTGCTTGTCGCTACTCCTACCGACGCGCAGGTGCCGTTGGAGGAGCTCGCCGACATACAGTTTGTTGATGGCCCCACTCTGATCAAAAGCGAAGCAGCCCAGCTCGTTGGCTACGTCTATGTCGACATCGAGGGGCGAGACACCGGCAGTTACCTGGATGACGCGAGAAAGGCTGTCGCCGAAATGGTGAAGCTGCCCCCCGGTTATCGGCTCGAGTGGAGCGGATCCTTCGAAGGCATGCAACGCGCCGGAGAGATGCTGAAATACGTCATCCCGATTACGTTGTTTCTCATCGCGGTCCTCTTGTACTTAAACGCCCGCTCGCTGCCCAAGGTGCTTATCGTCATGTCGGCGGTCCCCTTCTCCCTCGTGGGCGCGTTTCTGTTGCTGTGGGCGCTTGGCTACAACCTTAGCGTCGCCGTCTGGGTGGGCATCATCGCACTTGCGGGCGTTGATGCGGAAACCGGCATGGTGATGCTGCTTTATCTCGACGTCGCCTATGATCGCTGGAAGCGTGAGGGCCGGATGAACAGCCTCGATGATCTGGAAGCCTCGGTGATGGAGGGCGCGGTCCAGCGCGTGCGCCCAAAAATGATGACCGTCCTCGCCATCCTCATGGGTTTGTTGCCAATCATGTGGGGCGGCGGCGCGGGATCGGACGTCATGAAACGAATCGCGGCGCCGATGGTCGGCGGCGTGGTCACGAGTTTCCTCCTGGAGTTGTTGATCTATCCGGCAATCTACGTGCTGTGGAAATGGTGGGCGGAGGTCCGCCGCGTCGCTTAACCGAACACGCCCTTCCCGCCAGGAATGGATCTCTGACGAGCGCCAGGTCGGCGGGTTTTGCTCTGCTTGCATGCTTTAAAAAATGAGAAGCAGCTGCCGGCGTAAGGGCGCATTTGATAAAGATATTGACGCGAAGCTGAACGGCGGCCGATGTGGTCGCCGGCAGCTCTCGCCAGACGCCTTTCGAGCGTGGAGCACGTCCGCATAGCGCTGTTTTGAAACGACATTCGCTTGGTAAAACAAAGTTTATTAATGGTCCTCCATCCCTCCCGGGCTACCCATCGTTTGCTCTTGCTGACGTAGCATTTCGTCCATCATGTTGGTCATCATCTGCATGTGTTTTTTCATCTCGGTCATCATTTCATCCGGGTTCTTAACGCCCTCCATCATCTTCATGTGATGATTTAGATCTTGCATTTGCTTATCCATCTTCTTCACATGCTCCTGCCGTTCCTTGTCGGCCATCCCGTTCATCTTGCCGCGCCGCTGTCCCATCATTCCGCCCATATGATCTTGCTCCATCATGCCTTGACCTTTCTCCTCGGCAAGCACAGGGGTCAAGCCAGCTGCGACGCTGACGAAGGCAAGAACCGCCGTCGCCTGCATGGTTTTCCTGATGGTCATATTAAGTCCTCCCGCTTTACGTTGGTTGATCTCTCTCAACAGGCTGTGAGCACGCCGCCAAAACGGCGGCGCCATTGCCCAGTCCAGCTGCGCCACCCACTCCCTAATGATGCTTGTACCATCCAACCCTCTTGATATCGTTCCACGCCGTCGTTTGGTGGCAGAGGAAACATTGATTCACTTGCGCATGTTCCATTCCTGCTACCTTCTCTGAAACCATGCGAAAATGCTCCATATAGTGACTTGGCGGAGCCTGGTGACATTGCGCGCAATCGCTCGATCGAGGCGAGGGATGGACATATCCGGTGATTGTCCACCGCTCGGTTCCATGGCAGAGACTGCAATCGGAGCTAAATAAGCCGACGTGGCGGTCTTTGGTGGCGTGGCACGTCGCGCAATTCAACAACCGCTGCGGCGCAGATGCGTCCGTCTCCCCTAACCCAATCCAGGCGAGCGCCGCATGGTTCATCGCGGTTGGACGCATACCCGCGCCCTGATGTTCAAGGTGGCATCCGGCGCTGCATTGGTCGATGCTAGAATGAAACGCCGTCGGTTGCCGTTGGAGAAGCGTCTCATTGTTGGCATGACATGCTATGCACTTGGCGGCTTCAATCCCATGAAGCGGCGTGTGACACGCTGAGCAGTCACTCTCAAGGAACGCATGAGCCGCCGACAGCTTGCCGGGGCTGACAAAATCCTGCAAGCGCGAGGCGCTGGCCGTCACGTGCACGCGAAAGACGCCCAGGGCGCTCGCCGCCAGAGCGAGACCAAGCACGATCGCCATCAAGAGCCATTTGCTCATGGATGGAACCACCTCAGCCCATAATACAGGCCTGACCAAATATGAATGCCCAGCAGGGCGTAAAATGCAGTCGAAAAGCCGATGTGCAGTTTCAGCCACCAGTTGAGCGCGGCCTTAAAAGCGTCGTGCATCTTGATCGAGTACTCAACATCGGCCATCGCCTCCGCCAAATCAAAAGCTTGCGCCGCGTTTACGCTTCCACCCGCGACGACCGAGCTCGGAAGGAGCAGACCAGCGACGAGGCGCGCCCACACGTTTCCGCCCGGAAAAGCCGAGTTTGGTTCGGCGCCACGCCGAAGATCCAGCGCAAGGGCGTCGTAACGGATTTGTAGTTTTGAAAGCATCACCCTCTTTTCGAAAATTTCCTGCGCAACCTGATTGAATAGATAGCGCCCAACATAGCCGGTGAAGACCACAATCAGCATAGCGCCGGTCAACAGGATGCCGAGCGTACTTTGAAACTTATGCCCGGTGTGTAGAAGCGCCAGGATCGCTCCGATAATTCCTGTGTAGATATGCCAGGACAGCAAGGTTCGCAGGGGAAATTTTCGCTCAACGGCATTCTTGAGGGGACCGACCCGTTTGATCAGCGCATAGACAAGCCCGCTCGCCATGAGCAGCGCGCCGGACACTCCCAGCACGCCGCCCGAAAGCGAGCCTGCAAATCGCGGGGAGCGATGCACGAAGAATCCAAGCGCCAGGATCAGAATGAGGAGGACAAGACAGGTGATAACGACGCGCTCGCGTTCCTGCATGGCTACGCCTCGACTGCAATATCCGTCGCCGCTTTGGCCTGGCAGGCCAGAATGAGCTGAGCGGCCTTGTCCTCCAGACTCAAGCCGTCTTCGACCGCCATGGCGACCTGGCCAGACAACAGTTTCGTCTTACAAACTCCGCAGTAGCCTTGGCGGCAGGAATATTCGATGTTAACGCCGACGTCTTCTGACGCTTCCAGCACGGTCTTGTCCGCGGGCAAGGGCGCGGTTTTTCCCGACCGCACGAATGAACACACGGGAACTGCCAGCCCCGGCGCCGGCGGAGCGGAGACCGGCCCGCCGGTATGAGGCGGGGGCGTTAGCTCCGGGCCGAGGAAGGTTTCGGTTTTCACCTGGTCGGAGGGGACCCCGATCTCGCCCAGGATGTGCGTCACCGCCTGCATCATGGGCAGGGGCCCGCACAGATGCACACGCCGAGAGCCTAGATCAGGGACTGTCTGGAGGAGAAGTTCTTTAGTGATGTATCCGCGCGGTCCAGTCCAGTTCGCCGAAGTCTCGTTACTAAGCACGAACGAAACGTGTAAGTTCGGATGGCGCCGGACCAGGTACTCCAACTCTTCACGGAAGATAATGTCCTTTAGCGTCGCGCAGGCATAGATCAGGAAAACACCTCCCGACCAGCTCTGGTCGGTCAGATAGCGCAGGGCGCTCATCAATGGCGTTATCCCCACCCCGCCCGCGATGAGCACGATGCTGGGCGATTCTGTGCCGCGGAAGCTGAATTTCCCATAGGGGCCCGAAGCTCCGATCAGATCGTTCGCCTTGATCTGCTCGTGAAGGAATCCGGAAACCGAACCGTGCGGCGCGTGCTTTACCGTAATCTCACACCAGCCACGACAACAGGGCGATGAGGAAATTGAATACGACCGCCTTAATTCCCTCCCCTCGATCGTCACCGAGACAGTCAAGAACTGGCCTGGCTGGAAAACAAAGGGCAGATCGCCTCCGGCTGGGTGCATCAGGCGGAAGGTGCGAACTTCGATCGTCTCCTGGAAAATCTGCGCGACGCGAAGTTGCCCTGACCATCGGCCGGCCGGAAGCGCGGCCGGCGCTACGACCTTGTAAGCTGTTGAAGCTGTTGCGCCCCCCGGTGTCTGTTGTTCGGCGGCCAGCGTCTCGGTCCCGCCTGGCGCCTCGGTCTCCTGGCGGATTGGCGTCGCGGGAACCGCCTGTTTGGCGGAGGTCAAATTCGCCGCTAATGCTTCCGCCCGATTCATCCTCCGGATCCACATCCAGACCATCGTGGTTGCGAAAGTCAGCAAGATGAAGATCGTGACATAATGGAACCATGAGAGCCCGAACACGCCGCGTGGCGCCTCCGCAAGGCCCGGCGTCTCCATCCTCATCTCACGCCGGAACCACTCGAGCGCGATACTGCGGGGTGGTTTGCCCCCGACCAAAGCTTGGTGGACCGCAAGCCCGCTCTCAAACTGCGCCAGCCCTTGCCGCAGGCGCGCGGTCGCCTGCTCAATACCGGGGACATCGTCGCCTGCCGCCGATCGCGATAGCGCCTCTATTCCGTCGGACAGAAGTTTCCGCCCTGCCGTCATCCGATCAAGAGCCCGTTGCTTAAGCTCGTCCCGTTTGACGGACGGTAGGCTCGACGGAAGCTCCATCAGAGACGGATATAATTCTTTTGGCGGCGGCGCCCTCATCTCCCGCATCATGTCGCCCATGCCGTCGCCGCTCCCGGCGGTCGTCCCTGGGCTAACCGGTTGCGAGGCGCCCGGCCTCGTCTGACCAGGGATATTCAGGCCAGAGGGATGGTGTGATTTGTGCTCCGCGGCTGGCATTTGGCCGAAACCTGGACCCGTCAACGCCAGTCCCAGTCCCAAGGCGCTTGCCGCGCGGAAAATGAGGCGAAAACGCCCCGAGCTTTTGTGATGGCGCCAGCTGTTGTGCCGGCCCAAAAAGCGCTCCCATGTATTTTCCCGGTCGATTGGCGCCTTCGAGGCCGCCGCTAGCTTGTCGAGAGGCAGCGCAGCGCCCAGCCCTCGTTTTGTGGCTATCGGAACTGTCGAGTGTTGGCGCAAATCACGTGCACAGTGGAACATGCTTTGGCTTTTCTGAACTGCCGCTTGGCGCCCGCACATTGCTTTATGAGATTTCGCCTTGCGGGTCCCTTACCAGCGGGCCGGAGATATGGGATTTAAGTATGCCCCGACGAAAAAAAGCGAAAGCCCATGCTCGCGGGCCATGCGGCTTGACGGCCAATGCCTCGCAAGAAAGAGAGACGCCTCTACATTTGTGTAGGCGTGCCGGACCTGAATGGTAATATCAGAATGGCAGCCGCGCGAGTGTTTGATACAAGGGCGCCACCACGAAACACTGTGGACGGGAAGTCGCCGGTACGGATTTGGGCCTCATGCCGCCATGATCTTTCGGAGCCCGGAGCAAGCATGCAAACAGCCAAATGTCCTCAATGCAAATCAGAAATCTGCGGGCCGGGGCGTACATGCCCGGAGTGCGGGGCCGAGTTAAAGCAGCCGAGAACGAATTGGATCGTGACGCTGGGGCTGATCGCGATCGGTTTGATGCTTCTTTACTTTCATAGATTGCGGTGATCTTGCTTGTTAGGTTTTGAGCTGGACAATTTTAAAATGCTGGATCGCCTCTCGAGATTTAGGCTTTTGCGCTGCAAGGTCATCGGCGCCTGAAGGCCCTTTGTGGCGACCGCGAATATCGACGGGAGACACACGCTCCGCGCAGCCGACGCCCTGGTTACGGTGACGTTAGTGACTGCAGCCCTTGGACTGCGATCGTCGCGCTCGCTTGGTTGACTTCGAGACCAGCGTCAAATTGCCATCGCCGACGTCAAAGGGTCCCCTTTACCCTTAGAAAATAGGCAGCACCTGAGGCCAAATGACCACCAAGAATGCCGTAGGCGAGAATAATGACGCTCATGGCGTGCGCCACAACGATGCCCAAGGGCGGGGTCTTCTCGGCGAAAACGCGAAAACGATAAGCGTTACGCTCGCAGGTGCGGCGGCTTCATCATGCCGAGAGGGACTACGCGCCCAGCGATAGGCATAGTCGAAGCTTGAAGCGCCCAGTGCGGTTGCAATCCTTAGGCGCGCCAGATGCCGCTGGATCTGAACGTCAGGCTACTTGGCGCCTTACAATTGGGCTTGTTCCCGCTGCGCCGGATGTTAGGTTTCCATGCGTAACCTAGTCAATAATCGCTAGGCTTGAACAGGGGCGCTTACGGATGAGGACTATCCTGTTTACGGCGGCAATCATCGCCGCCACCGCCGGGACCGCGGCCGCGGACTGTAACGCGGAGATCGAGAAGACGAAGAGCGACTGGGGGGCGCTCAAGCTTGTGCCTGGCAGCAAGCCGAGTTCTATGGCAAAAGGAATTGGCAGTCACGAGCACATAACGGCGGCGGTGATGTCAATGCGAGTTCATTTGCATGAGGCCGTGGACCTTTGCAAAGCCGGAAACGAGCACGAAGCGCTGCTTCATCTCAATGTTATTCGCGCCTTCCTCGACTTGCCCGAGTTCCAACACCCGAAAAGCCATCTTTATCTCTATAACGGTGGTAAGAACCAATAAATCCCCAGGGTGCGGCGCCTAAAAGCGCGCCGCACCCGAATTCTGTCTTGAGCTTACGATATGGCGTCTTATGTCGAGTAAGCCGAGGCTATCGTGAACTTTTACGAACGTAATGTGCTCCCGACGCTGCTGGATTTGGCCATGCGCCAGAGCCAGCTCGACGATTACCGCCTGACAGTCGCCGGCCAGGCCTACGGACGTGTCCTTGAAATCGGCGTCGGCTCAGGTCTGAATTTCACAAAATATGGCGCGCAAGTTGAGACTGTCATTGGATTAGACCCATCGCCGCGATTGCTTGCAATGGCGCGTAAGCGCGCCAAGGAGGCGGGGGTTTCAGCTTGGCTGGTCCAGGGCTCTGCGGCGACTCTGCCATTTGCTGACAGAACCATGGACAGCGTGGTGATGACCTGGACGCTCTGCTCCGTGCCCGACCCTCTCGCCGCGCTCAGGGAAATCAGGCGGGTCTTAAAACCGCAAGGCAAACTCTTCTATATCGAGCACGGGCTTGCGCCGGATGGTCAAGTGGCGCGCTGGCAACGCAGACTGACGCCCCTCTGGCGTTGCGTCTCGGGAGGCTGTCATCTCGATCGCAAGGTGGACGAGCTCCTCCAGGCCGCAGGGTTTGAGCTTGGAAGGCTTCGCCTGCAATATGCGCAAGGCCCTCGGATATTCACCTATTTCTACGAAGGTTCCGCCCGGCCAAACTCCTGTTGAGTAGACGGCCGAAAGCCTCATCGGAGATCAGCAAGGTAGAGTCGATCGCTTCCCTTCCCCTGAGAGCTTCATAGATAAGCGTTGGCCAAGGCTCCATGGACCCTGCCGTGCCACAGTTCTTATTCGCCACCGGAATCGAGAATAGTAGCCCGACCGTTAACAACGGTCGCAAGCGCGTCGATGAAATGGCCTCCTGCCGGCATTACGAGCTTTGGCGCGAGGATTTCGCCTTGGCCCAGGAACTAGGCGTAGGCGCCCTGCGCTACGGGCCGCCTCTCTACAAAGCATTTCTAGGGCCCGACCGGTTTGATTGGGAGTTCGCAGACCTTGCCTTCGCTGAACTCAACAAGCGCGGGCTGATCCCGATAGCGGATCTATGTCATTTTGGGGTCCCGGACTGGATTGGCGACTTCCAGAATCCTGATTTTCCCGAATTGTTTGCAAGCTATGCCAAGGCGTTCGCTCAGCGTTTTCCCTGGGTGCAGCTGTTCACGCCAATCAACGAAATGTTCGTCTGCGCGACGTTCTCGGCTGCCTATGGATGGTGGAACGAGGAACTCCACACCGACAAAGCATTTGTGACGGCGATCAAGCACATCGTCAAAGCCAATGTGCTTGCCATGAAAGCAATTCTGACGATACGGCCGGACGCAATCTTCATACAAAGCGAATCTTCGGAGTATTTTCACCCCAGCAGCCCAAAGGCGGCACAAAGAGCGCACCTCTTAAACGAAAGACGTTTTCTTTCGCTCGACCTGAATTACGCTCACTCCGTCAGCGCCGAAATTTACCGGTTCCTCATGGACAATGGTATGACCGAGGCCGAATATGATTTTTTCATGCGCCAGGGTCTAAAGCGACATTGTATCATGGGAAATGACTATTATGGCGCCAACGAGCATTACGTAGCAGCAGACGGAAAAGCTACCTTCTCAGGAGAAATCTTCGGCTACAACGAGATCACCAGCGAATATTACTGGCGGTACCAAATTCCGGTCATGCACACAGAGACCAACTTCGAAGAAGGTCCAAAAGGCTACGAAGCGGTTCGCTGGCTTTATAAGGAATGGGCGAATGTCCTACATGTTCGCAGCAGCGGGGTGCCGATTTTAGGGTTCACCTGGTACTCTCTAACAGACCAGATCGATTGGGACACCGCGCTCCGGGAGGACAACGGGCGGATTAACTTGCTGGGGCTCTGCGACCTCGATCGCAAACCGCGAGCGGTAGGTCAGGCCTATAAGGAGCTGATTGCGGAATGGGGCGCGGCTATGCGAACCGGCAGTGTCTGTATGATGGTGCCGCTGGGCCCATGTTGCGGCTAGCTCGGGTTGGCTGAAGCGGTCGGTAAAGCGAGCTCGCAAAAGTAGGCGTGTGAAAAATTTGCAGG